>DNOQ01000548.1:0-3951 GCA_003501665.1 Bacteroidales bacterium
AAATAGTCAAAGTGTTATTGGTGCCAAATCACCCGGAGGGACCCTTAGGTTAGAAAGTACTGATAACAGTACCAAAGGGAAAATCCTGTTCGGAACATCAGCTTATGATGAATCAACGAACAGACTTGGGATAGGAAATTCATCTCCTTCTGTTGCTTTGGATATAACGGGAGATCTTGTAGCAACAGGTGATGCTACAATCGGAGGTGGCGATCTTACTATCGGCTCGGGAACAGTTGCCAAACAAGGAGCACTTGTACTTCATGATAATAATGCGGCATCCTCTAACACAACAACCATCATGTCTAATGCTTCAGTTACGTCCAGCTTTACACTTACTTTACCACCAAATGACGGATCTCAGGATCAGGTTCTTACAACAGATGGTTCAGGAGCTCTGAATTGGACCACACCTGGTGGTGGCACTGTAACTTCAGTTTCTGTTGTGTCAGGTAACGGATTTTCAGGAACGGTAGCTAATCCGACTACAACCCCTGCTGTTACTCTCTCCACAAGCCTTGCTCAGGGATCTGTTCCTTTTATAGGCACAGGAGGTGCATTAAGTCAGGATAATACAAAACTTTATTGGGACGATGCATCCGACAGACTAGGTGTCGGAACATCGTCGGTTGCCAACAGAATAACTCTTGGGGGTGCGTCAGGTGGATATGAAGTCATTTCAAGAGAAATTACAAATGGTTCTCTTGGTATTTGGGGTGGCACAACGGAAGCAACCGGAGCATATTTTAAAATTACAGGTTCAGGTTATGGAGATTCTCCTGGTCAGGGAAGTGCGGAATTTGTGATCAGGAATTTCGCAAGCTCACAGTTTGCTTTGTGGAGCTATGATGGCGCCAGCGCGTGGACGAACCGTTTCACACTCAGGGGACAATCCGGGAATGTTGGTATTGGAGTAGAAACCCCCACAGCAACTCTTCATCTTAGGGCCGGAACATCTTCTGCAAATTCAGCTCCGTTAAAATTTAGTGCTGGAACTAATCTTGGCACTGTAGAAAACGGGACAGTGGAATTCGATGGTACAAATTATTTTGTAAGTAGCGGAGGAAGAAGATATACCCTGGCTAAAACATTGACTGCTAATCCGTCACTCGATTTTGGATCAACTTTATCCGGGTCTTATACTGATATAACAACTTCACTTGCCGGGGTGGTTGACGGTGATGCAGTGGTTTTGGGTGTAATGAATGCGGCAGTTATTGCAGGGACTGATTACAAGGCATGGGTTAGTTCTTCAAATAATGTTACTGTAAGGTTTATTAATAACAGTGGATCTCCTGTTGATCCGCCTTCACTGAATTTCAGGATAACCGTGATCCGATATTAAAAAACCTTGAATCAGTAAAAACCTGATTAGAACAGAATGATAAGCAACAGCACCCGGATATTACAAAAAAACAGGAATTGCAGTGGTTTCAAGACATTGATAGCTACAATGATAGTTGGTGCTTTACTTATGCTTCAAAATTATAATTTAAACTCTCAGGTCATAACTAATGATGGTTCGGTGATTACAATTCTCCCCGCCACTATTGTAGGTTCCGGAGATGTAGTAAATAATTCGGGTACTATATCAAACAACGGGATCTTTAATCTTACAGGTAATTACACCAGTACTGCCACAACAAACGGGAACGGATTTTATACATTAGGAGGCTCCTGGACCAATACGGGTGGTATATTTCATCCGGGATCCAGCACCGTGATTTTTAATGGTTCAGATGATCAGTTTATAACCCGGACCGGAGGGGAGACTTTTTTTAATCTTACAGTCGAAAACAGCGGTGCACAATCACTGAAACGACTGGCCATTCAAAGTAATGTTACAGTGCTTGGAACACTTACCATGTCGCTGGGTAATATTGATGCGGGTGCAAATCTGCTCTATCTTACAAACCCGGCAGCAGCAGCACTTATTTATACATCAACAACTCAGAGCAGGATATTCGGGAGATTTGAAAGGGGAGTAAATGAAACAGCAACATATCTTTTCCCGCTTGGCACCACTTCTTTTTATAATCCTTTATATCTTAAGACAAATAATATTCAGTATTCAGGATCTTTACTCTCACAATACTTTAATAATGACCCGGGAAATACAGGTCTGCCCATACCTGATCCTCCCGTGGAAATCAGTGACAGATACCCTGACGGATACTGGAATCTGACCGCAAATAATGGATTTTCAACCTCCGATTTCAATATAAGTCTTGATGCATCTGGTTTTGCAGATACTATCCGGGATGTTACAAGGGTCATAAAACGTACTGATGGAGGAGACTGGACAGTTGACGGTTCTCACAGGGATGCAGTGGGGGATGTTGTTTACAGAGATAATCTCGCAGGAGATATTTCATCATCAGGGACTCAGTTTGCCCTCGGTCGTGTAAGACCTCTGATAATAACACATCCTCATGATACCACAGTGTGTGAAGAGACAAATCCTTCATTTGAAGTAGTTGCAACCGGCGCGGAAAAACTCAAATATGCCTGGTATAAAGAACCAGGAATACTGATTGAAAACGGACCACATTATGAGGGAGCAAGGACCTCCGGTCTTACCATAAAAAGTGCCGTGCTGACTGATGCGGGAGAATATTACTGTATTATTACCGACAGGTACAGGAACTCGACCAGAAGCAATAATGCCACACTGGTTGTTATGAAGATCCCTGAAGCAAAAGTAACTCCCGAAGTTCAGCCCGATGAGTGTTCTGATATTAAATTTGAAGATATTGTTATGGATCTTAATTACTGGGATCCCGGAACAAGTTTCGTCTGGACCCGTAATAATCCGGAAGGGATCGTTACAACCATACCGGAAAGCGGTTCGGCGAATAATATCGGTGATGTTCTGGAGGGTTCATTTATTAATACATCTGATAGTCCTGTTAAAATAACATTCCTGATAACTCCTGTTGGCCCTGCTCCGACATATTGCATTGGAAAACCGGTTGCAGCCTCAGTGACCATAAACCCCACACCGCGGGCTATACAGCTCAATGCCCTGCCGGTAATATGCTACGGGGAATCCATTTCAATAAAGCTTACAACACCTACCTCAATGACCAAAGGTGATGTGGTTTTTGATTATACAGTGGCGTTTGAAGGGCAGCCGGGAGAACTTGTTGGAGTTAATTCTCCCGGAACACTTATTCCGGGCAATATTCTCAATTACAGGTTTGAAAATAACTCTGATACCATTTTATCGGTATTTTACACTGTAACGCCAAAGAATTATAGTCTTGGCTGTAAATATGACAGCATTATTGTACCACAGGTAAGGGTACATCCGAAACCCCTTCAGGATTTGTTCATATCCACACCGTTCACCTGTACCGGAGGATTTAACGGGGTTATTACTGCAGTTCTGGCAAAAGGATCGAAGCCGGATATTCTGACCTGGACCGAAAGGCCATGGAGCGGTGACACCACTTATACCACAACCCTTAATACAGACTACCTGACAGTACGCTATGCAGGGGAATATAATCTGACTGTGGAAGATAGTTTTGGTTGTTCAAATTCGATAGAGCATCTTGAAGTTCTGGGAACCACATTCAGAACAAATTTATACGTCAATGATACCACTGGTTTTGGAACCAGCTGTCCGGGTGTGGCTGACGGGGAAATGTGGATATGGGAATCTTCCCTGACAGCAAAAGCTCCTCTTGAATATTGGCTGGTTTACAATGAACAGGACACAATCAGGGCTGGTACTATCTCAATGACAGGAGAGGTAAGGTATGAGAATAACCTGCCTTCCGGTTTTTACAGACTTATAATTAAAGATGCCAACGGATGCTATAACCGCGATAATCCACAGATTGAAATTACTGAACCCCCTGCTGTTAATGTTTTACTGCAGGAATCGAATTATAACGGATACAATATTTCTTGCAAGGGATATAATGACGGCTCGGTATGGACAAC
>DNOQ01000548.1:4027-6259 GCA_003501665.1 Bacteroidales bacterium
CGGAATGATATTGGATTCATATGCTGTTTCACAAAGTCCGGATGGTATTAATAATATATCATGCCATGGAGGTAATGACGGATCAATTTATCTTACAATATCCGGTGGTGCGAAACCCTATGTTTATCTCTGGACCGATTCAGTATCCTACACCGCTGCGACGGAAGATATAGAAAATCTTGCTGAAGGCACTTATGTCTGTAAGGTTACCGACAGTAACGGTTGTGAGCTTAAACTTCCGCCTCTGTCACAATATCCGTCCTTTACACTTACAGAGCCTGAACCACTTCTCTTTAATGCGACAACCTCAGCATCCACTGATGGATCATATAATATTAACTGTAACGGGGGTGCCGGATGGATCAACCTTAATGTGACAGGAGGTGGCGGAGGTTACGAATATACATGGAGTACTGAAGACGGATCCGAACCTGAAGAGGGCCAGGCTTTACAACCTTCACTCAGTGCAGGAACTTATCATATCCGTGTACGAGATGTGAATCTTTGTGAAAAGGATACTGTTATTACTTTTACACAACCTGAACCTGTAACAGCGACTCTTATACCGTCTCATATAACATGTCAGCCGGCAGGTTTTGCAAACGGATCAATAGAACTGATCCCGGCCGGCGGCGTGGAACCATATAGTGGCTGGATCTGGTCAAACGGGGGTGTAACAAAAGATTTGAGCGGTCTTACGGAAGGATATTATAAAGTTATTTTCACTGATGCAAACGGGTGTACATTTACCGATTCCGTAAGAATTAATCTGCCTGCACCTATTACATATACGGCGGAAATGTCAGATTATAACGGATTTAATGTGACCTGTAATGGTAAATCCGACGGATGGATTAATATAATTATGAATAACGGCCTGCCGCCATATATTTATGAATGGGAAAAAATCGGCGGGGATTTTTCAGCTGCCGGGTATTCTGTCTCCAACCTCAACAGAGGACATTACGTTCTCACAGTCACAGATGCAAATATATGCACGGAGACAGATACTATTGAAATCCGTGAACCGGGGAAATTAGGTATCAATATAGTGAAGTCTTCAAGTGATTTCGGTGATTTTAATATTAATTGCGGGGGAGAAAATACCGGTACAGTAGAGATTGAGCCTGTTAATCAGGCAGGACAGGTAACTTACCTGTGGTCGGATGGTGCAAATACAGCTGTACGTACAAATATTCAGGCCGGAGATTATACGGTTTATGTTGAAGATGCCAATGGTTGTCAGACTGACTCGCTGTTAACACTTACAGAACCTGATCCGTTGAATATAAGCTTTGAAGTTATTCAGCCATGGTGCCCTGACAAACCGGATGGTGAAATCAGGCTTACAGTGACCGGCGGAGTGATTGGAACCGATTATACATATCTCTGGTCGGATGGCTCTGCCGGAAAGGATATTACAGATATAGTTGAAGGAAATTTTGTAGTAAAAGTGACTGACCTTAATGGATGTATATTGAGAGATTCTGTGTATGTTAAGCCGCAAAATGAAACATGTCTTATTATCCCCAATGCTTTCTCTCCAAACGGAGACCTTGTAAATGATGTATGGAACATTGGACTTATAGAGCTTTATCCCGGGGTGGAGATAAAAGTTTTCAACCGGTGGGGAGGAACTGTCTGGAGATCGGAAAAAGGATATCCTCATCCATGGGATGGAAGAAGCAACGGATCTCCTCTGCCGATCGATTCATACCACTATATCATTAATCTGGGTCCCGGGAGGAAGCTTGTGGTCGGAAATGTAACTATTGTGAGATGATATTCAGTAAACCTGCAGGATATTGAAGAAAACGTTATTCATATTGTTTTATGTTTTGTTACTGAACTTCTCTGCCAGGGCTCAGCAGTTGCCCGTCTACAGTCAGTATATTTATAATAAGTTCCTGATCAATCCGGCAGTTGCGGGCAGTGATGGGTATACAAGCTGGAACCTTACGGCAAGAGAACAATGGGTAGGGTATTCAGGAGCCCCCCGTACATTTTCCTTCAGCGGTCAGACCAGATTACTGAAAAGGAGTTATATTCTTAAGCAACCCAGTGCAAGAAAACAGGTCTTCAGACCTAAGTCGGATGGCAAGGTGGGGCTAGGAGGATATATTTTCAGTGACAGGAACGGTCTGATCAAAAGGACCGGTTTGCAGGGATCTTATGCTTATCATATGTGGCTCCAAAACAGTACACAGCTCTCTTTCGGACTTTCATTTACAG
>DNOQ01000252.1 GCA_003501665.1 Bacteroidales bacterium
ATTTTATTCAAAACCTTGTTAATTTTAAAATCAGTTATGTGAACAAGTTATAATTTGGTAACTTTATATTTTTATTATATTTGTCAGCGGTTAAATTCAGACCTTTTCAAAAAAAGCTTATATGAGCTTTGATGTTGAGACTTACCTTAAAAATCAGCCTGAAAGTAATGTTATACTTTACTACAAGGGGAATGTTGATTCCGACGTGATCAATTATATACTTGATACAGTGGAGTATAAGCTGGCAGAGGTAGATGAGCAGCCCAGGCTCAGGAAAAAAGTCTATAATGTACTTGTAGAGAGTCTTCAGAATCTGTATCATCATGTGGAAAAGGTACCAGAAGAATTTGAAGACCAGAAATCCGAAAAATTCGGCATTCTTCTGGTTGAGAAAGTTGCCAGTGGATATAAGATCATTACAGGTAATTTTGTTCGTGCCGATAATGTTGAAAAACTGGAGGAAAAGATCAGGAAGATAAACAGGGCAACTCACGAAGAAATTAAGGAACTTTACAAATTCATCCTCAATCATCAGAGGATATCCGAAAAAGGAGGAGGAGGGCTTGGTCTGGTTGATATTGCGAGGAAAACAGGCAACAAACTTGAATATACTTTTAAACCATATAACGAAAAGTATTCTTTTTTTTACCTGGATATTTTAGTTAACCAGGACAATTAAATTGGAAATTTTTAAACAACTAATAAATCTTAATGAAATGGAACCGATAATTATAGAAGGAACACCGAAAACACCAACTGTAAAGTTTGATAAATCGGAAGGCTTATTTGAAATAAAAGGTCGTTCAATTCCTGAAAACTCGGTAGAATTCTACAAGCCGCTTGTCGACTGGCTTGATAATTACAAGGAAGCTCCCCTTCCCAAAACAGTGGTAAACATACGTCTCGAGTACTTCAATACCAGTTCTTCAAAATGTATTCTTGACGTCTTCAAGAAACTCGAAGCCATTCACAAGGCAAAAAATGAAGTTGAGGTAAACTGGTATTATGAGGAAGATGATGAGGATATGCTCGAAGCAGGTGAAGATTATGAATCAATAATCCGTGTGCCTTTCAAAATGATCGAAATAACAGATTGATTATCTGGTTGTAATATTTACAGATTTTATAATGTTAGCGGGCTGTGCCGGATGGAGCAGCCCGTTTTGCTATGATCTTGATGATATGGTTCTTTTACCCATGGCAGCATCACCCGAGTCAAGAAATTTCTTTAACAACCGGAAATACAGAATAAGGTAGATTACAAGTGTGATAAACCAAAGTACCATAATATTAACCCAATAGGTGTCAGTATCTTTACCAAAGATCCGTTTTACAGGTGAATAGAAGTGGGCCTTGATAAAATTGTGCTTTGGATCCATATAAACAGGATCAAGTTTCTGGACTATTTCATCATTGTATTCAATAATCTTTTCAGTCTCATTCTTATTTACAACAAATTCTTCCAGAGCTTCATTGGCATAATTATCCCTCAGTTCAAGGAATGCCTTGTTGTCGGCTTCCTGAAGCTTTGTGACAATGACATCCTTCCTCTCCTTTGCCTTGTTTGAATATGCAACATAATACCTTCTTATTTCCTCGGTATAATCGAGAGCTTCTTCTATTATTTCGGTTGTGATTCTGTCGGGTTTCAGATATTCTATTTTCCCGAATCTGAAATCCGGGGTTTGGACAGCCTGTTTTGAAAATTCGTTGAAGACAAGTCTCAGTTTTTTGTAAGAGTCTTCATTTATGCTGCTCCTTTCCAGGTCAGAATGTAATCTTTCAAGTCTTCCTTTTATTTCAGCATGAAGGTAATCTTTTTTGAATTTAGCCTGGCTCATGGCTTTATCATAAATATAGAACATCTTTTCATATTTATTATCCTTGAATTGTTTTACAGCCAGCGCCTCATATCCCCATCTTGCAGTTATTGCTTCGCCGTAGAATGGTATGGATATGGGTGAAGATACATTAGGGTTAAGCTTTTCGAACTTAACCAGTACCCCGCTGAGAATTATCTGCGGGATCACCAGAAACGGGATCAGAATATATATTGTTACAACAGCTTTAAAACTGTCGGATATAACAAGTCCCAGCATGTTTGCCCCGGCCCAGCATGTAAACAGGACCAGCCAGTATTCGAATATCATTCCTCTTATCCCGGTGATGCAGTTTCCTACCAGTACGAATGTAAGAGCCTGAATTGCTGAAATTCCGAACTGAACAAAAACCTTTGACAACAGATAACTGTTCCAGCTTAGGTTGAGAAATGCTTCCCTCTTCAGTATCTTCCTGTCCTTTATTATTTCCTCGGCACTCACGGTGAGCCCCATGAAAATAGCCACAATTACCGACATAAATATGTAAATGGGAAGATTGGCATTCTCATAAAGGGTATATCTTGGATTTGAAACGCTTTCATCAAAATATCTGATCAGATATGAAAGAAAAAATGCAAGCACCGGTGCTTCGAACAAGGTAATAAGCAGATACTGGATGTCAGATACCTTAGCCAGGATATCACGCTTGATGAATACAATGAGCTGCCTGACCCTGTTCGGTATCTTAAAGTTAATTTCAGGTATCATCCCTCCCTGTTCCATGTCATCTTCTTTCTTCTCAAACAGATACAGTTTATACCAGTCTGCGGGAGATATCCTTCGGGTATCCGTCGGCTGACCGCTCTCGGTATAGACACGGGTCTCCAGAATATTGAAGATCTGATCGGGATTTACATTACCGCAGGCATAACATTCGCTCTCATTGTAATTTGTCTGCTCGATCTTCTTTTTGAAATAATCGATTGATTCAACCGGGTTTCCGTTATAGACCGGATATCCTCCGGTGTCAAGAATTATGAGCTTATCGAACATCTTGAAGATATCGGAAGATGGCTGATGTATTACGATNNTAAAGGCCGAGGTTTTTCAGAACATTATCAACTTTCTCAATTACCTCATTGTCGTTAATATTCCCGAAACAGAGCTTGGCATTATAATAAAGGTTTTCGAATACTGTAAGTTCTTCAATAAGCAGGTCATCCTGTGATACAAATCCAATAAGTCCCTTTATTTTCTCTTTATCCCTGTAAATATTAACACCATTTATTAGTACTTCTCCGTCAGAAGGCTGGTTGGATCCGTTAAGGACACTCAGCAATGTGGATTTACCTGCGCCGCTGGCTCCCATTATACCCACCATCCTTCCTGATTCGGCTTTGAAACTTATATGATGCAGGCCAATTTCTCCGCTCCTGAACCTGTATTCAAGATTGTCTACCTCGTAAACCACCCGTGATGCCTGAAAATCCTCCATAAGGAACTGCATGGTTACTTCCCAGTAATAAATTGGTTTTACCTTATGGCATCTGATAGAAGATCCTTCGCTGAAAGGATAAACCTTATCTTCCTGAAGAAGCTGAACACTCATGGATAATTCACCGGATCCCTTGTAGCGGAGAAAATATATGTTTACCGAAGGAATATACAAGATCCATATCTGACCTTTCAGCAGATCCTTGTAAATGTGCCGCGTCTCCTTCAGATTAGTTGACTTATTCCCGTCAATGAGCAGGAGGTTTTGCGAATCAGGAATATTTACCAGTGGGGTCAGAACAAATAGTTCTGTCAGATTATATTCTTCTTTCTTGATGTTCAATCCTTCTGCAAGTGTCCTGATAAAATCAAGTTCCATTTTACATATTTCCTTACCACCCGACTTACAGAATTCAAGAGCCTGTACGACAACAAATATCCTTTGTTCATGATCGAGCCTGCCCTGTTCATTAATCTCAACACATAATCGCCAGATCCTTATGGCTATAGCTCCTTCGCGACGTTTCGGACTGACTCTTTCAAGGCGCTTCTTTGCCTCATCATAAGCTTCATCATATTTCGCAAGATAAACCTTTATAAGTTCATGACTGATATGCCTGTTAAGAAAAGATTCCACAACTCCCCTTCTTTCAGTATCATCGGCCTGAGGTCTGGCAATTATTGCAAATAACTGCATTAATATTTCAAGAATCTTCTCACTCATTCAGGATCGGAAGGAATCGGTTTAATGTAAACTATAAATGTTTGACTTTCACAGCGCATACCCTTTAAACGAAGAATCGGAGACAGGGTTTCAATACCAGTCCGACTAATTACGGATATGTGAGCGTCATTTTGGCATAAGACAGGGGCAATTTGATGCCAAAAAGTCTCCGGTTTTTTACTGGCAGTTAATTTGAGAATCAGTAGGAAAACGTTTTAGAATGAATTTGAACAATTTTACATTAAAAGCTCAGGAATCGGTTCAGAAGGCTTTCAATATAGCTGCCGGAAAGGGACAACAGGCAGTTGAATGTGCCCATTTACTGAAAGGTATCATGAGTGAAGCGGAAAGTATCACCGACTTCCTTTTCGGAAAAACAGGTGTTGACACAGGTCCGTTAAGCCGTGATATTGACAGGCTTATAGATTCTTATCCGAAAGTTTCGGGAGCTGAGGCATATATGTCCTCCACACTTTCGGAAGCAATCCGTAAGGCAGGGGACCATGCAGCTAAAATGAAAGATAAATTTATAACTCCCGAACATTTGCTTCTGGGGATCCTTGGTACCAATGACAGAATTGCCGAAATACTTAAAGATCATGGGATCTCAGTTAAAGAACTTATGGCGGCTATCATGGAGCTGAGAAAGGGAGCCACGGTTAACAATCAAACATCGGATGAAACATTTAATTCACTCGGACGCTATGCGATAAATCTAAATGAAAGGGCACGGACGGGAAAGCTTGATCCCGTTGTTGGACGCGATGATGAGATAAGACGAATACTTCAGATACTTGAACGCCGGACAAAGAACAATCCGCTAATGATAGGAGAACCGGGTGTTGGAAAAACTGCTATTGCTGAAGGGATCGCTCACCGTATTGTGAGAGGTGATGTTCCTGATGATCTGAAATCAAAGATCATCTATTCGCTCGATATGGGTGCCCTGATTGCCGGGGCAAAATATAAAGGTGAATTTGAAGAGCGACTTAAATCGGTTGTAAATGAGGTTATCAGTTCGGATGGAGAGATCGTTCTTTTTATCGATGAGATTCATACTCTTGTCGGGGCAGGAAAGTCGGAAGGAGCAATGGACGCGGCAAATATACTTAAACCAGCCCTGGCAAGGGGTGAATTAAGAGCTATTGGCGCCACCACATTTAATGAATACCAGAAATATTTTGAGAAAGATAAAGCTCTTGAAAGAAGATTCCAGGTGGTCATGGTTCATGAACCCGGAAGAGAAGATTCTATTTCCATACTCAGAGGCATACGCGAAAAATATGAGGCACACCATAAGGTCATAATACGAGATGAGGCGATAATTGCTGCAGTTGACCTTTCAACCCGGTATATTACCGACAGATTTTTACCTGATAAAGCTATTGATCTTATTGATGAGGCTGCTTCAAAACTAAGGCTCGAAATGAATTCTGTTCCGGATGAGATTGATGAAGCAAACAGGATTATTACCAGGCTGGAGATAGAAAAGGAGGCTGTGAGAAGGGATGGTGATAAAGATAAGCAAGAACAGATTTCAAAAGAACTTGCCGAGATGCAGTCAAAAAGGAATGAGCTCAACGCTGCATGGAAGGCTGAAAAAGGAATGATCAACAAAGTCCAGGAGAAAAAGGAAGAGGCGGATTCTCTCAGATTCGAAGCCGAACAGGCTGAAAGAGCAGGCGATTATGAAAAGGTTGCTGAAATAAGATATGGAAAGATTGCCAGGCTTGAAAAAGAGATAACCGAACTTAAGGAACAGATTGAGAACAAAAGAAAGAGGGGATCTCTTGTACAGGAAGAAGTCAGATCGGAGGATATTGCTGAAATAGTATCGAGATGGACGGGGATTCCCGTTTCAAGAATGATGGAGAGCGAAAAGGAAAAGCTTCTCAGACTCGAAGATGAGCTTCACAAAAGAGTTGTAGGGCAGGATGAAGCTATAATTGCCGTAGCTGATGCAGTAAGAAGATCACGGGCAGGATTACAGGATCAGAAGAAACCGGTCGGATCATTCATATTCATAGGTACTACAGGTGTTGGTAAAACAGAACTGGCAAGAGCGCTGGCGGAGTTCCTCTTTAACGATGAGAATCTCATGACCCGTATAGATATGTCGGAATACCAGGAAAGACATTCGGTATCACGACTTATCGGTGCACCTCCCGGTTATGTGGGATATGACGAGGGCGGACAGCTTACAGAAGCCGTAAGGCATAAACCCTATTCAGTAGTTTTGCTTGATGAGATCGAAAAAGCTCATCCCGACCTCTTTAACCTGCTGTTACAGGTGCTTGACGACGGCCGGCTGACAGATAATAAAGGAAGAACCATCAATTTCAGAAATGTTATCATTATAATGACTTCAAACGTCGGGTCTGATATCATACGCGACAGGATGGAGCAATGGAATAATAAATTGCCTGCAAAAGAAGAAGTAAAACTCAGAAATGAGATCTTTGCCCTTCTCAGACGAACTCTGAGACCCGAATTTCTCAACAGAATTGATGAAATAGTTATGTTCAAACCTCTTAATATTGAACAGATAAATGAAATAGTAAAGATTCAGATCGGAAATCTGAGGAAACTTCTGTCAGGATATAATCTGGAACTCGAATTAACCGAAGAAGCTGTTAACTGGATCGCTGAGAATGGCTATGATCCAGGATCAGGGGCAAGGCCGGTTAAGCGATTGATACAGAAGGAAATAGTAAATGAATTGTCAAAGGAGCTGATTGCCGGAAGGGTCTCACGGGATTCAGTCGTCAGAATATCNNTGTTTCAGTTGGCAGTTTGAGGAGCGAAGCGACGAAATCCCGGCAAAACCGTCGGGATGGCAGCAGGCTGTTGGCAGTTGGGTCGCTATTTTAAAATCTGAATGAACTGATACAATCATTCAGATTTTCGAAAATCTCGAAAATTGTATTGAGTTTAAGCGTTTCAAATAATTTGGATACTTCCGGTTCGGGAGAAGCAAATCTGAGTATCCCGAAGTTATTTTTTGCGGTTTTGCAGGCTGAAAGAAAACAGGCAAAACCGGTACTGTCGATATATTGAATGCCTTTGAGATCCAGAATTACCCGGGGATGAGAATTATCAAGAACTTTATTTATCTCATTCAAAAGATCCTCAGCGATCAAAGCATTTATTTTATCTGTATTGAATGTTATGATATCGATCCTGCCCTGCTTCTCAATATTGATCATTTACTGATTCATTAGCCTGTTATTTACAAGATCATCAAGCTCTTTGACCGCTTCTCCGGTATCATGTGCAAACCTCTCGATATAGGATTCATATTTTTCAGGTTCGATACCTTCTTTAGCCTGAAGTTCAAAGGTCTTAAGAAGAGTTCCGAGTTCAGTCATTCCCATGATCAGTACAGATGATTTTGCCTTGTGAGCCAGTAATCCGAGTGAATTATAATCTTTTTTCCCGAGCAGAGTTTTCATTTCATCACTGATTTCAGAAACCTGGTTCCTGAACATGTCAACCAGTTCCCTGATTATTCCGGTATCTCCGGCAGATACCGAATCAAGATATTCAGTATTTATAAACTTATAATCCATGGGATCAGACAATTTTAATCAAGTTTACCGATTTAAGAAAGGCACAAATATAGAATATTTTTCTTCCAAACAGAATAACCATTTTTAATGATATATATCTATTTTTTTATAATAGGTAAATAAATGCTAAATTTATCGTGTGAAAAACTGCAATCTATGAAGAGCTTATTAATTTCCCTTGGTGTTCTGCTATTTTTGAATTCACCAGTAACTGAGGCACAGACAAATGTTAAGATCCGCAAGAAAGATTTTAAGACCGTAAAAGAAGGTTTTAAAGAAGCATGGAGCCATGTATCTGCCGGCGATGATTATTTCAAGGAGCGATCCATATGGTATGGAAGTGCTTATGATGAATACAGGCAGGCTATGGTATACAATAATGTTAATCCTGAACTGAACTATAAAACAGGTGTTGCAGCACTATATTCCGACAATAAGGAAGCGGCTGCAGATTTCCTTTTAAAGGCTCTGGGACAGGACAATGAGCTTACTGATGATATACTTCTTATGACAGGCAGGGCCCTTCAGTATGCAGGCAGATACGATGAAGCAATAAACACTCTGAACGATTATCTGAACTCTGATGTGAGAAAAGCAAAGAATAACCTTTCTGATGCCGCGAAATACCTTCAGGAGTGTAACTCAGCCATTGAGTTGATTAAAGACACCCTGAGTGTAGAAATTCTTAATGTTGGAACAAATCTGAACTCTTTTGCTGATGATTATTCACCTGCTTTTTCATCGGATTTCAACACCATCTTTTTTGCTACCCGACGTGAAATAAAACGATCGAGCATTTCTCTAACCGACGGAAAATATGATGAGAATATTTTCCAGTCAAACCGTGTAAATGGTAACTGGAATATGGCATCTTCTGCAATTGGCCGGCTCAATACGGCATACTGTGAATCACCACTCTACCTTGCACCATCGGGAGATGAACTGTATGTTTATACAGGTTATCAGAACGGAGGCGATATTAAATTATCAATCAAAGAGAAAGGAATTTGGAAATCGCCTGTATCTGCTCCGTTCAAAATCAATACAGGTGGGGCTGAAACTTCACTGACCTTTTCACCGTCGGGAAATGAGGTCTGGTTTGTAACTACCAAAGGTAAAAACAGTCTGGGAGGGAAGGACATTTATTTCATCCGCAAAACTCCCAAATTCAAATGGTCCGGACCTCAGAATGCCGGGCCCAATATCAATACTCCCTTCGATGAGGAATCTGTAAGGTTCTCGGAATATGGCGATACTCTGTGGTTCAGTTCGAGAGGACACAATACTATAGGCGGATATGATGTATTTTACAGTGTAAAGGATTCATCCGGGGGCTGGAGTAAAGCAGTTAATTGTGGTTACCCGGTAAATACACCCTGGGATGAGTTGTTCTTTAATCCCGATAAAAATGAAAAAGGCGCCTTCTACCTGGTATCAAACCGTAAAGGAACTGCAGGCGGACTGGATATTTTTCATGGCAGAAACGTTCCGGTAAAGACTATTGTTCAGGGTGAACCGGTTCAGCTTCCGCCTGAACCTCCTGATACAATAATACATCGTGTAATAGTTGAAAGCCTCCCGGTTAAACCCGATACGGTCGTTGTTAAGGATACGGTTGTTGTGATCAGGGAGATAACACCAGCCCCGGTTCTTCTGCCTGAAGCCCCGAAAGAGATAGTTCTCTATCTCACCGGCAGGGTAAACGACTCTGAAACAGGCGATCCGGTTATGGCAAAAGTTGATGTAATTGATATTTCCAATGATATGGTCATTGGAACTACTGCCAGTTCAGATATGGATGGAAGTTACAGGATTAAACTGCCTGCAAAAAAATCTTATATGATCGATTTCAGAGGTACCGGGTTCCTTTCCGATATGAAACGGATAGATATTCCTGAAAATTATTCCGCAGAATTCTATAGACTCGATATGCCTCTGGTTAAAGTGAAAGTTGGTAAAAAAGTTGTTCTGAACAATATTCTGTTCCAGACAGGCAAGGCAATACTTACAGCCGGATCCTATACCGAGCTTGACCGTCTTGCAGGGATACTTCAGGAAAATTCGCTTATGAGAATCGAAATCTCGGGGCATACAGATAATACCGGGAGCCTGGGGCTGAATTCCAGATTATCGGAAGAGCGGGCAAAAGCGGTCGTTGATTATCTGATTCAGAAAGGTATCAGCTCCGAACGCCTCGAATTCAGGGGATATGGACCTCAGCAACCAATTGCCGATAACACATCTGCAGAAGGCAGAGCACGGAACCGGAGAGTTGAATTTAAAATACTGGAGTTTTAAGTGAATGAAGAATACACCTTTTACCTCAGTTCACCTGGCAGCAGGAGCCAGAATGGTCCCATTTGCAGGTTACAATATGCCGGTGGAATATACCGGAATTAATTATGAACATATTAATGTAAGAGAAAAAGCCGGAGTATTTGATGTCTCCCACATGGGAGAGTTCTATGTTACCGGTCCCAATGCCTTCGATTTTCTTCAATATATAACAACAAACGATGTGTCTGCTCTGTACGACGGGAAGGTACAGTATTCATGTTTTCCGAATGGAAGAGGTGGTATTGTTGATGATCTTCTTGTCTACAGATTCAACAGCGAAAAATACCTCCTGGTGGTAAACGCGGCAAATATTGACAAGGACTGGAACTGGTGTCTCATGCATGCCGGTGAATTCGGGATTGTTCCCGGAAGAGACCTTGTAAATTCTTCCGGTCAGATTGCTCAACTGGCAATCCAGGGTCCTCTGGCAATGGAAATAGCAGGAAAATTAACAAATAAACCCGTTAAAGATATGGAGTATTACACATTAAGGGAAATGGAAATCGCGGGGATCAGAGATGCATTATTTTCAACCACGGGCTATACGGGAGCAGGAGGTTGTGAGATTTATGTGAGAAATGAAGATGGCCTCCGGTTATGGAATGCTGTTTTCGATGCCGGAAAAGAATACGGGATTAAACCGGCAGGACTTGGAGCACGCGACACTTTAAGGCTTGAAATGGGCTATTGCCTCTACGGTAATGATATAAATGATCAAACCTCACCAATTGAAGCAGGGTTAGGCTGGATAACCAAATTCACCGGATCCAAGAACTTTGTCGACAAAGAGCTACTGTTGAAACAGAAAACCGAAGGAGTCGACAAAAGGCTGAAAGGGTTTGTTATGATAGACAGGGGAATACCCCGCCAGCATTATGAGATCGTCGATTCAACGGGAAAGGTGATAGGAGAGGTCACTTCGGGAACAATGTCGCCGATGCTGAAACAGGGGATAGGTATGGGATATCTTTCAAAAGGATTCTGGAAACCGGATACAGAGATCTTCATTCGTATAAGAAATAAAGATCTGAAAGCAAAGGTGGCAGATCCGCCATTTATTAAATAAAGGCGTTAAGGCATTGCGGCATGAATAAACGAAACCTTGAAACCTGTTTTTCGCCATTATTATTTGAACCTGATCTCCATACAGATTCCATTGTGGTGATCTTTGATATTTTCCGGGCCACATCCTCAATGTGTACTGCTTTTGAACATGGTGCTCATTCAATAATTCCCGTGGCAGAAGTTGAAGAAGCCAGAGCTTATAAGGAACGAGGTTTTCTGATTGCCGCTGAACGAGATGGTATTATTCTTGATTTTGCAGATTTCGGGAACTCTCCCTATAATTTTACCAGAGAAAAAGTTGAAGGTAAAACAATAATTTACAGCACTACAAACGGTACCGGAATTATCAAACTGGCATCTTCGGCCCGTTATATTGTAATAGGATCCTTCCTCAACATAACATCGCTTGCTGAATGGCTTTTTACTCAGGATAACAGTGTACTGTTATTTTGTGCAGGGTGGAAGAACAGGTTTAATCTGGAGGATACAGTTTGTGCCGGAGCTGTAGCCGAAAAACTTTTAAACAGTACCCTTTATTCTACAATCTGCGATTCGACACTGGCTGCCCTTGATCTCTGGTCAATGGCCAAAGATGATCTTCGCGGATATATTGAAAAAGCTGCACATCGTACACGGTTAAAGAAGAATGGACTTGATGATTGCATAGATTTTTGCCTTACAGCCGACTATACAAGAAAGATCCCGGTAATAAAAAATAACATACTTGTCGGCGATATATTATAATCCAATAGTTTTACACCTGATTGGTTGATAAACATAACCCTTTTCTTATTTTTACGATTTAATATTCCGAATTAACTATTTATTATATTAATCATGAAAAAACACAACTTTTATGCAGGTCCTTCAATTCTGCCGCAATATACTATTGACAAAAGCATTGAAGGTATTAAAGATTTTGCCGGTACAGGATTGTCAGTCCTTGAGATCTCTCATCGGAGCAAAGAATTCATAGCATGCATGAATAATGCAATTTCACTTGTTAAAGAATTGCTCGAAGTACCTTCGGGTTACCAGGTAATATTTCTTGGGGGGGGTGCAAGCATGCAGTTTGCAATGGTGCCGATGAACCTGATGAACAGTAAATCAGCCTATCTGGTAACAGGCGAGTGGGCTATGAAAGCATTCAGGGAAGCAAAAATATATGGTGAAGCTGTTGAGGTTGCTACCTCAAAAGATAAAAACTTCAGCTATCTTCCAAAGAATTATACTGTGCCAGCCGATGCCGATTACTTTCACATCACGACAAATAATACAATTTTCGGGACAGAACTGAAAAAAGATCCGGATGTGACAGTACCTCTTGTTGCGGATATGTCGTCAGATATTTTCAGCCGCCCTGTGGATGTCTCGAAATACTCAATAATTTATGCCGGGGCCCAGAAGAACCTGGCTCCTGCCGGAGTGGCTGTGGTAATAATAAAAGAGGATGTATTGGGCAGAGTAAACCGGCCAATACCCACAATGCTCGATTACAGAACCCATATTAAGGCTGAATCGATGTTTAATACACCGCCGGTATTTGCAGTTTTTGCAGCGGAACAGACGCTTAAATGGCTCAAAGAACTTGGTGGCCTCAAAGTTATGCAGAATAAAAATTTTGAGAAAGCTCAGTTGCTGTATGATGAAATAGACAGGAATAAATTATTTGTACCGACTGTTAAAGATCATGAAGATCGGTCAGTTATGAATATATGCTTCGTAATGGCTGATGAATACAAAGAGCTTGAACAGCCATTCCTCGATTTTGCCAAGTCGAAAGGTATGATAGGTATTGCCGGCCACCGTTCAGTTGGTGGTTTCAGGGCATCGACTTATAATGCTCTGCCACGCGAAAGTGTTGAGGCACTTATCAATGCAATGAGAGAATTTGAAAAGGCTCACTAATATCAACAGATATGAAGATACTTGTTGCTACTGAAAAACCATTTGCAGCAATAGCTGTTAAACAGATCCGTGAACTCATCGAAACAGCAGGACATGAACTTAGGTTACTTGAAAATTATACGGATAATTCCGGGCTTCTTTCGGCTGTCGGTGATGCAGATGCATTAATAGTGAGAAGCGATCTCGTAACAGCAGATGTGTTGGATGCTGCAAAGAAACTCAGGATAGTCGTCCGCGCCGGTGCAGGTTACGATAACCTTGACCTTCCGGCATGCTCCGCACATAATGTGGTTGCTATGAATACTCCGGGGCAGAATTCCAATGCTGTTGCCGAACTTGCATTCGAAATGATGCTGTATCAGGCAAGGAACGGATTCGGAGGTAAAACAGGAACAGAACTCAGAGGTAAGACACTGGGACTGCATGCTTTCGGGAATGTATCAAAATATATGACTGAGATTGCCGGAGGTTTTGGTATGATTGTCAGTGCATACGATCCTTTTGTAAGTGATGAAATTCTTGCCGGATACAGGGTCAAACCGTGTAAAACCCCTGAAGAACTCTATTCCACGTGCCAGTATGTGTCACTTCATCTGCCTGCAAACAATGCCACCATCAAATCCATCGGATATGACCTTTTAAACAGAATGCCGGCGGATGCAGTCCTTGTCAATACTGCGAGGAAAGAAGTAATCGATGAAGAAGGACTTCTGAAAGTATTTTCGGAAAGATCCGATATTAAATACCTTTCGGATGTTGCACCTTCCGGCATGACAATATTTGAAGAAAAATTTCCGGGCAGATTTATCTTCACCGCAAAAAAAATGGGAGCACAAACCAAAGAAGCCAATATCAATGCAGGTGTTGCGGCTGCCAGACAGATAGTTGAATATTTTAAATCAGGTAACGAAAAATTCAGGCTGAACAAATAGTTAATTAGTAGTAATTAATGGCAATCATTAAACCTTTCAGGGGACTGAGACCTCCCCGTGAGATAGTAAAAGATCTGGCATGCCTTCCGTATGATGTAATGAGCACTGAAGAGGCTTTTAAGATGGCACTCGGCAAAGAGTGTTCCCTTCTTCATATTACCAGAGCCGAAATTGACCTTCCAAAGGGTACCGACATCCACTCAGACGAGGTATATAAAAAATCTGTAAGCAATTTTGCTCTCTGGCAAAAGAACGGATGGCTGAAACAGGATGACGAACCAACCTATTACATATATGCCCAGACAATGTCGGGAAGAACACAGTATGGAATTGTCGGTTGTGCTGCAGTAGATGACTATCTGAACGGGAAGATAAAAAAACATGAACTCACCCGGCCGGATAAAGAACAGGACAGAATGGTACATATACGTACCAATAATGCAAATATTGAGCCGGTATTCCTTACATATCCTCCTGTCAGGGAACTGGATGATATCGTAAAAAGAATAGTAAAAAATGAAGAACCCGAATATGATTTTTTGTCGGAGGACGGTTTCGGACATCATTTCTGGCTGGTGCAGAACCCTGTAACTACAGCCCTGATACAAAAGATCTTCGAAGAAAAAGTTCCGTATACCTATGTGGCTGATGGACATCATAGAACTGCAGCCGCCGCACTTGTCGGAAAGGAAAAACGGGAAAAGAATCCCGGACATACAGGGGATGAAGAGTATAATTTCTTCCTGGCTGTCCATTTTCCGGCCGATCAACTGCGAATAATTGATTATAACCGGACAATAAAGGATCTTAACGGATTATCGAACAAAGAATTCCTGACAAAGCTGGAAATGGGTTTCAGGATAAGAAAAAAAGGAACAAAAATTGTAAGACCACGAAGACTTCATAATCTCTCGATGTACCTCAATGGAATATGGTACAGCCTTACAGCCAGAAGAGGAACTTACGATGACAGTGATCCTATCGGGATCCTGGATGTGACAATACTGACAAACCAGGTGTTGTCGCCAATACTTGATATTCAGGACCTTCGCAGATCAAAACGTATTGATTTCGTGGGAGGAATAAGAGGACTGGAAGAATTAAAGAAAAGGGTCGACAGCGATGAGATGAAAGTGGCATTTGCACTTTACCCGGTCTCGATGAAGCAGCTGATCACTATTGCCGATTCCGGTAATATTATGCCTCCCAAAACAACGTGGTTCGAGCCAAAACTACGCAGCGGACTGGTTATTCACCTTCTCGAATAAGAAACACTCTGTGTATATTATTGTTTTTCATGTCGGATATTGCCTCAAATATTATCTCTGTTAAGAAAGATATTCCGTCAGGTGTAAAGCTGGTTGCGGTTTCCAAGACAAAATCCGCAGGCGAAATTCTTGAAGCATATAGCACAGGACACAGACTGTTTGGAGAAAACAGGGTACAGGAACTGCTTTCAAAAAAAGATTTTCTTCCCCGTGATATCGAATGGCATCTTATAGGACATCTTCAGAGTAACAAGGTAAAATATATTGTTCCGTTTATCACCCTTATACAATCTGTTGATTCCTATAAGCTCCTGAAAGTGATAAATTCTGAAGCTGAAAAAATAAACAGGAGGGTGGATTGTCTCCTGCAGTTCCACATTGCAAGAGAAGAGACAAAATTCGGATTCAATATGAAGGAAGCAGAGGCGATGATCAGCTCTTCTGAATTCGGTCAGATAAAAAAAATAAACCTTTGCGGTGTAATGGGCATGGCAACATTTACTGAAGATGAAAAAGTGATAAGGGACGAATTCAGGTTACTTACCGGATGTTTTAAGGAATTAAAAAACAGATTTTTCCCGCAAAATGATCAGTTCAGGGAAATATCCATGGGAATGTCGGGAGATTATAAAATCGCAATTGAAGAAGGAAGTACCTTAATCAGAATTGGAAGTATTATCTTTGGAGAACGTAACAATCTGAATTAAATATTTGAAAATGGGTAAACTTTCGGTAAAATACCTCGGTCTCGATCTGAGAAGTCCGATTATTGTCAGCAGCAGCAGGTTAACATCAAGTCTGGGGCACCTTAAGGAAGCAGAGGAAAACGGGGCAGGTGCAGTTGTCCTGAAATCCCTCTTTGAGGAACAGATTGACCACTACATTCATACTATTCCCGAAACAACCGGTTATCCCGAAGCAGATGATTATATCGCGAATTATATGAGATCCAACACAGTGGATGAATACCTGAGGCTTATAAGAAATGCAAAGGAGAACCTGTCGATCCCTGTAATACCAAGTATAAATTGTTATACTTCAGGAGGTTGGACCAGTTTTGCAAAAAACATTGCAGCAGCAGGGGCTGATGCAATTGAGATCAATGTTTTCTTTCTGCCGGTTGACCGGAAAAAATCTGCCGCCGAATCTGAGAAGATATACCTTGATCTGATCGAAAAGCTTAAGAAGACGATAAAAATTCCGATTGCTGTTAAAATCGGATTCAGATTCTCAAATATCCTGAATATCATAGATCAGTTTTATGTGAGAGGTATTGAAGGCGTGGTTATGTTCAACAGATTTTATGAGCCTGATATTGATCTGGATAGTATCGATATAATCCCTGCACCAATTTTCAGCGCTGAAAATGAGATGCGATATGTATTGAGATGGATCGGAATGGCAAGTGCACAGGACATAAAAATTGATATTTCCGCATCCACCGGAGTTCACAGTGGGGGTGATGCCATAAAATATTTGCTTGCCGGAGCCAGCTCGGTACAGGTCTGTTCTGTTCTTTATAATAAAGGCATTAGTTTCCTTAAAACCATAAATGCCCGGATAGAGGACTGGATGGATGCAAAGGGCTTCAGGTCAGTGAGTGATTTCAGGGGGAAACTTAATTACCGTAATTATACTAAACCGGTAATCTATGAAAGAACCCAGTTCATGAAATATTTTGCAACGGAAGACTGAAAATTTTACTTTTCAAGTATCTCAATAAGTTCCCTTGTAAGAGCATTTCTTTCATGAGTAAAAGCCCGGGGACTCTTTTCAATAATTTTAATTATATTGTCCTTTTCCTCCCTGGTGTTGTATTTAACCGATTCCTCAATTAAGGTCATACACTCTATGGCTGTCGCATAGTCACTTTCGAGAAAGATACCGGCAATATCTTCAATATATCCTGAATAATCAAGCCCCGATTGCCAGCATGATGAAACTAACATACAGATAGTGTCCTGTTTATATGGTTTGAGTATTTCAGCAATTACTTCCGGACGGACTGAATGATACTTTATATCATTGAAAAACTCTTCAATTATTTCAATATTTTCTTTATCAGACGCGTTGTTATAATATTCAGCAAGTAACGCTATTGCACCTTCAAACGGTTCCTCATCGCGAAGTATTTTAATCGCTTCTGTTACAACAACCGGATTACCCTTTTGCAGTATCCCCGCAAGTTCCTTTAATCTTTTTTCTGATTTGATCACCTCATTAAATAATTAATTCAAAGTTAGAAATTGCTCAATAACATTTTGCAGTTTTTGAAAAGTAAAAATAAAATACTAATTTAGTCCTGGAAAATGTTTGCAATTTAATTGATAAAATCATGAATAGACAGTTCAGAATTAGTTCCGGAATAGGACTTTTATTGTTATTGGGTGTATTGATGTTCACATCCTGTAAGGGTGGTAAAAAGGCACCACAGGACAATCTGGAAGTGGATGTCAAGGACAGGGAGGCCATATTACAGGATATCAGGCAGGCAGAGAGGATATTCCAGGCATTGCCTTCTCCACTGGAATCGGCCATGCTTATCAAGTCGGCTGGTGCAAGATTTGAAGAGAAGCTGCTTAATCCCGTAGCCAATGTTAACAGATATATTACAAATAAAGCGATGGCACTGAACCTCGGTATTTATACCTGCGACCTCAGTTTTGCCAGCCTCTATGAACAGACTCAATTGCTTATCGATTATATGAACGCGGCTAAAAAAATGGCTGACGGACTGGGTATTTTAAAGGCTATAGAGCAGGAAGATATCGACAGGCTGGAAGAAAATATCAACAATAGCGAGGTAATAATGGATATTGTATCCCAGACCTTCATGAACTCGAACTCATATCTGGAAGATAACGGGCAGCCTGCAACCGCTGCAATAGTTCTTACAGGCGGATGGATTGAGGGTTTATATATATCAACACAACTTGTGGATATGAACGATTTTAACGGGAACAAACTTGTAGGGAGGATCATTGATCAGAAACTTTCGATTGATATTCTTCTGAACCTTCTGAAGAGCAGTGAGGGCAATCCTGCAGTTGATGAGTTGATGGTGCAGGTGAGAAGATTGAAGAATGTTTTCGACAAGATCAAAATAGATACCACGCCGGTAAGACCTGAGTATGATCCGGCTTCAAAAACAACTGTTTTGAAATCGGAAATTAAAACAGATATGACCCCGGCTGTTTTTATGGAGCTGTCAACAATAGTCACAGAGATCAGAAATTCATTTGTAATTTAGAAGACCATGAGATCAGTTAAGACAATTCTGCTGCCTGCAATAATGCTCATTGCCATAACCGGATATGTCAATGCTCAGTGTAAGGCATTTGCAAAACGAGAGTGTCTCCCCAGGCTTGTCAGCTATACCCACGACGGAAATTACCATGCGGCTGTTCTGGTTGAAGGCGAAGAAGCTGAATTATATAAGACTTTTTATTCCGATATGGATTACAGAGTTTCAATAGTAGGTGATGGAAAACTTCCTGCTATTGAATTCAGGGTACTTGATTCAAATAAAAATGTTCTTTATTCCAATAAAGATAAAAACTATGCAACCACATGGGATTTCAAACTTCAGTCGAGCCAGCAATTGAAATTTGTTATAAAGGTACCCTCTGCAACACGATCCGGCCAGACACCC
>DNOQ01000077.1 GCA_003501665.1 Bacteroidales bacterium
ATTCGTATATTGAGGATGGGTTAAGATTTTCAATTCTTACCCGGTGACGGAATGGTGCTGAGGGAGCCTGCCCTTCAAAGAAAGTAGTATCTTCCCATAATGAATATTCCAGAGCCTCAGCTGGTACAGGAGTGGAATTAACATGAATTTTTGTTCCCGCACCCTGTTCCCACCAGGAAAGCAGTCCCGGTGAGTTCTCTTCTGAAAACCATAAAATAGTAATAGCGGCAGGAGCAGGGTTTTGTAAATATGGGAAAACACGGAAATTATCCTGTGCCGTCAATATGCCGGAGAGGAACAGGAATACCAGAAAAACAGATACATGTTTAAAATATAAAATCCTTCTGAGCATTTTTTCTGAATTACTGATTGGCTGGCCGGGTTTGGTCTGTCAAAAATAAATTTGACTTCGGCTTTTTTGTGGTGTAACTTTATATTGTGAAACGGATACTGAGTTTCTTATTTGCTTTAGCTACCTGGATCGTTCCCCTTAAAATACAGGGGCAGGCGGATAGCCTGAGAATTGTGAAAGGAATACCGGTTAACGCGTATCTTGGGATCGGGGGCGGCGTTAATACGCGTGGCGGAAATATTGATATGAGTCTGACAGTTACTTCCAAAGGGGGTATGGGTGGCAGCTTACATTATATACCAGGCAGCATAAATCTGAAAGATGTACCTGAAGATTATTATGAAGGATTCCTTCGTTTCGCAACTCCTGCACACACACTTCAGGTTTTATCAGTGAATTTTGTTAAGAAATTTTCAAACAAAAAAGGAACTTTAAGATTTGGACTTGAAACGGGCCCTTCATGGGGCTGGTACAATATCGTTGAGCTGAGACTTAATCCGTATTATCCTGAACCGTTAGAATATAAATATAATAAGATCCGCACCAAGAAAAACGGATTTGGATTTTTTTTAGCAATGACGACCGATTTTCCCTTCACCCGGTTTTTAGGATGTGACGTCTCATTATTTACAAATCTGAACTCGATCCAGAGTTTCGTTGGTCTTGACTTTTCATTTATTTTGGGAATGGTAAGAGCAGGAAAATAAAAGTTTTGACAATTCACCCGGATTTTTTTAAATTTGGTAAATACTGATTTGACAGAAAGTTCTAATATGAGCAGACCTGTAAGGATACTTGTACTGGCAACAAATCCGGATAAAACCGAACCACTGCGGCTGGATGAGGAAGTAAGGGGTATTGATCAGGCTTTGCAGCAATCAAGATTCAGAGATAACTTTGAATTAGAGCAACAATGGGCAGTCCGTGTATCCGATCTGCAACGTCTTCTGTTACGTTATAAGCCTGATATTGTTCATTTCAGCGGACATGGCAGCGAATCCAGCGAGATCATACTTGAAGACAGTGAGGGAAACAGTAAACCTGTTCCGGCTTCGGCACTAAGTAAGCTTTTCTCCCTTTTTAAAGACAATATAAAGTGTGTCGTTTTAAATGCATGTTATACTGAAGTGCAGGCAGAAGCTATTTCACAACATATCAGCTGCGTTGTGGGAATGTCAAAGGCAATAGGTGATGATGCTGCCATTAGCTTTTCTGAAGCATTTTACGGAGCGCTGGGCGATGGAAGGGATATCAAAACAGCATTTGAACTTGGCTGTAACCAGATCGACCTTGAAAATCTGGATGAACAGGATACACCTAAACTCAAATCGGCAAAAGGCAAAACAGAAGAAATGGTTTTTGTTTCCGATCCCGGAGATGAGGATCGAAAATGGGGAAGTCCCAGGGAGTATGCAATGCTGATAACAACCGGATCGGTTTGCCTGTGCCTGGTGATCCTCGTACTTGGTACCGTTTTGGGTGTCCTGAACGGTAAATTCTCTCCCGAGGCTCTGGGTGGGGTGCAGAGTGCAGGATTCGGAGGAGGACTCCTGGGATTTGGATTTATCCTTTACAGAATAATTAAATTATCACTTATCGGAGGAACATCTAAATGACGGACAATAAAACAATTCATAATAAGAGGAGAAGGAGTCTGCCGTTACTGATTGCGGCTCAGCTTCTGATAGCAGTCATCACAGTAGCAATTATTCTGATTGTCGGATTGAAGATAAAACCTCTTATCGAAAAGAAAGTCGAACTGGAACAGACTGTTGTAAGTCTTGAAAGAAATAAGGTAAATCTGGAAAATACAATACACAACCTGGAGAGGAATGTAAATGAACTGGAAACCAGGATAAGGGAAACTACGGTATTTGATCGAAACAGATACCAGATGAACTGGGATAATGCCAAAATGCTGTTAAGCGGGGCAGGTTATAAACAGGAAAGACTTATAATCGATATAATCGAAATGAAATACTCTGGTGTGGGCTGGAAACTGAATGGTTATTCACCTGATGTTGGTTTCGATTCGCCAAGCTTTGCCGCCTGGCTGCTTAATAAGAATGAAATCCTGCTAATTGAGCCTTCACAAAGATACCGATTGCCGGAGCTGCTCCGGGAGACTGATAATCCAGGGATAGGGGATCTTATTTTTTATGATTCGGGATATGCGATGTTTTATTTCAGGGACAGAAATGGTCATCCGTTCTGCATTGGCATGACTCCTTTGGGAATTGTTGCTCTCGAGATCAATTTCGGACCCCGCCTTATCAAATACGGCAAACTTAAATATTGACAATCCGAAGGAAATTTTCCGGATTCATAAAACCATTATAAGTGGTAGTATTATGAGGTTCCACTGGTAATCAGTTTTATAAAGAGTCTTGAAACGACTTCTCATTGTAGCCTGGCAAAAATCTTTGTAATTAAAGCATTTATGGTGAACCCTGGGAGTACTGTTGACTAATCATCAGGATAATTTGATGTACGGTATTGACTTTTAGCTTAAGAACTTGTAAATTTGATAGATAAAAATCCTGATACTTGAAATTCAGTTGATCGTAGTCATTGTTATTTTCATAAGCAATATGAAAGAGAATATTAATCGAAAGATAAAATGCCAGGTTCAAAAGATAAAGTTTGAACTGGTTTTTATCCTTATTTTACTGGTATTAATTAATTCTGCCAAAGTCCTGGGTCAGGAAATTGAATCGACCATAACAGGTGATAAAGCAGATGACTTGTCTAAATCGGAACTTGCCGGGGAGAATCTGACTCCTTACCAGCCCTCAGGATGGGATAATAAGATTGTGATATCTTCTGTCACAGGGACAACTACATCCACTTCACCGTTATTCAATACTCAAACCCTGTATGTTGACTGGGCATTAATAAATAATGGTTCAGCGGCGATTACAGTGACCTTTTATTCAAGGTTATATGTTGACGGGGTACTGAAAGGCACATGGAACACCGCCGGGTTAGCAGCAGGAGCCTGGGCTTATATAAGGGATTTTGAAATTGGGATATTATCTTCGGGGACTCATGCAATAAAAATAGTTACGGATGCAACCGGGGTAGTTACTGAAACAAATGAAACGGATAATGAATATACTCGAAACATAACTGTTTACCCCTACGTGAATCTGACAAATTATCAGCCTTCCGGCTGGGACAATAAGATCGTACTTTCAACAGGTACAGGTACCAATACTTCAAGCTCCCAGATCTTTGACACCGATAACATTTATCTTGACTGGAGCGTGATTAATGTGAGCTCACATTCAACCACAACAACTTTTTACGTGGATTTGTATGTTGACGGAATATGGAAAGCAGCGTGGACCCGTACGGGATTGAATTCCGGAACATTTACCAATCAACTGGATTATCTTGTCGGGAAGCTCCCAGCCGGCAGCCATACCTTCATGATAAGGATCGACAGGGACGGTTTTATACCCGAATATAATGAAGGTGATAATGAATATTCACGCACAATTACAGTAGTGAATAAAAATCTCCTTCCCTATCAGCCTTCCGGGTGGGATAACAAACTGGTTATTTCAACTGTTACAGGGTCGCACACATCTGCACCTGCAGTTTATAATAACCAGGATATTTTTGTTGACTGGGCTGTAAGAAATAATGGTTCAGCCGCTGTCACGGAAACTTTCCATTCAAAGCTGTATGTTGACGGGACTTTGAAAAATACATGGAGCACAGCCGGGCTTGCATCAAATTACTGGTCATATGTCAGTGATTATAATTTAGGTAAACTGGCCATCGGAAACCACACGGTGCAGATAGTTGTGGATTCCAATGCAGAAGTGTCTGAAACAAACGAAGCCGATAATTCTTATTCCAGGACAATTTATGTTGGTCCCAGTTACAACCTCACTCTATATCAGCCCGTAGGCTGGGATAATAAACTTGTACTTTCAACTGTGACCGGCACAAATACTTCGTCATCTGTGTTTTACGACACAGATAATATTTATGTCGACTGGGCAGCCATCAATAATGCATTGAATGACTTTACAACAACATTTTATGTCAGGCTTTATATTGATGGCGTAGCCAAAGCTGCATGGACTCACGGAGGCTTAAACCACAATACTTATACCTGGTTTAAAGATCACAACATCGGGAAACTTTCAGCCGGAAATCATACATTCAGAATTGTTGTGGATTCGGATGGTCATGTTGCCGAATCGGATGAAACCGATAATGAATATTCCCGGACAATAACAGTTGTAAATAAGAACCTGACAATATACCAGCCTTCGGGATTGGACAATAAAATCGTTCTTTCAACTGTTACAGGAACCAACACCTCAGCATCTGAAATATGTGAAAGCGAACCGGTTTACCTGGACTATTGCGTCCATAATAATGGCAGTTGTGCTATTTCTGAAACCTTTTACGTAAGGCTGTACATAGACGGAGTGGCAGTAGCCACCTGGACAAAAACAGGATTAGGAGCCAATACATATTACGTTATTCAGGATTTCGCATTGGGTACCTTATCAGCAGGCGAACATACAGCCAGGATTGTTGCCGATGTCCTGAACAACGTGAATGAAACAAGTGAGACTGATAACGAATATACGAGAACCTTCATAGTTTCGACATGCAAGAACCTTACGCCACACCTGCCTGCCGGGTGGGACAATAAAATAGTACTTTCAACAGTTACAGGCACAAATACATCAGCGGCTTCAGTTTACAGCGACCAGATCATTTACCTTGACTGGGCTGTAGTCAATAATGGAAAAGCAAACATCACAGAGACTTTTAATGTTAAACTTTATCTGGATGGCAATCTTAAGAATACCTGGTCGAAGGCAGGTCTGTCAATCGGATCTTATCTGTATAATTCTGATTATAATATAGGTATACTCCCGGCAGGGTCTCATACATTTAAAATCGTCGCAGATGGTGAAAACAGTGTTCCTGAAACAAATGAGGCAGATAATGAATATTCAAGAACTATAACAATTATTCAGCGAACCCTCAATGTGTCACCTGCAACTGTTTCAATCGTACATGAATCAGGATCAAACGGAACATTTGGGATTACTTCCAATACATCATGGACTATCACCGATGATGCAGACTGGCTAAGCGTATCACCCGCCTCAGGATCAAATAATGCAACAATCACCGTGACAGCTTCCTCAAAAAATCCCACGACTACTGCGAGGACAGCTAAGGTTACCATCGTTGGAGCAGGTGTGGCAAACAAGACAGTTTCTGTCACTCAGGAAGGATCCCCGACAGGTATTAATGATGCCGAAAACGATAAGATCAGGATCTACCCGAATCCTGTCAGGAATACCCTGTATATTGAAGGATTAACTCAGATCACGATAGTTTCAATATTTGATTTACATGGAAATCTGTTACTGAAGAAAGAATTTTCAGATAATAAAATTGATGTCGCTTTTCTTTCAAAAGGAATTTATATTATAGAATTTAAGGATAATTCCGGAGTCATAACCAGGAAATTCATTAAGCAGTAATATTCCAACCGAAGTCGGAAGTCGGAAGTCGGAAGACATCTACTGTTATTAGTTTAATGAAGTTTATTAATTAACTCAAGTTGCTGGTTGCTTGTTTCCGGGTGCTGGTTAAATAGCTGATTAATAATTAAATATCTAATTGTTCTAATGGCTTTCATTTAAAATAAGAATAATTAATATTCACATTTTCAAACAACTGGCAACAAGCAAACAGTAACTGGCAACTCGAATTAATTAATAAGGTTAGAGCTTATTTACGGGATTTTGAAGATAGATTTTCCATTTTGTTGAAGGATGTTGTCAGTCCTCGTATAACCGCTGAACTTAAGCCCTGGTGTTCCATTTCATTTAAACCGGAGATGGTAATGCCCTGGGGAGTAGTGACTTTATCAATTTCACTTTCAGGATGGCTGGTGGTTTCAAGGATAAGTCTGGCCGCTCCGAGTACTGTTTGTGCCACAATTTGCTGCGACATTTCAGCATTGAAACCTATTTCGATTCCTCCCTGCGACATTGCCCGCATGAACCTTAATGCAAATGCAATACCGCAGGCTCCGACAACAGTGGCAGCATCCATCAGCTCTTCCGGGATAACTATCGTTCTTCCCAGCTTCTCAAATATCGAAATCACCCACTTCTCCTTTTCCTGATCCATATTCCTGAAAGACAGACAGGTCATCGATTCACATATTTCTGCAGCAGTATTGGGCATAATTCGTACGTTAGGTACCGGTCCGAAAACAGTTTCAATATCCTTGTGCGTTATGCCTGTTATTGTTGAAATAAGCAGATGGCCTGAATTGACCCCGGCCTTAAGTTCATTGTGCAGTGTTTCAAACTGCTGGGGCTTCACTGCCATAACTACCGTTTCCGAATTGGCGGCTGATTCATGGTTATCTTCGGAAACATTGAAACCGTTTTTCTTAAGAAATGAGATCCGTGATTCGCGTTTTTCAGTCAGGATTATTTCATCGGCAGTAAATTGTCCGGATCTTATTAGTCCTCTGGCAAGCGATGTTCCTATATTTCCTCCTCCAAGTATGGCTATTTTGAACTTTTTCATTTATGGTAATTAAGAGGGTGAAGATAGTAAAATCAGGAAATCTGATATGGTTCATCTGAAACAGATTCCTGAAACCTGTCTGATTCTTAATTATATCTGGCTCATTTTTGACTTTGCAACCGGGAAAGTTTAACTTTACATTTAAATAGGTTATTTTTTGATTGAGAATGAAATCTATCTTTTATGGCAATCTGGTCCGTTGAAATTAGCGAGCTTAAAAAGCTTTATGAATCACTCAAAGGCCGGTTTCCTGACCTTGAAAAAGAACTGGTTCAGCTTATCAAGGCACAGGATCCGAACGTATTAATGCTTTATTCCAGGCGATGCCTCGAAGTTATCATTACGGATCTGTGTGAATGTGAACTTAACCGTCCGCGCAAGACTGAACCCCTGCAGGGAATTATTGATAAATTGAATAAGGAAGACAAAGTACCTTCGAATATTGTAGCTTCGATGCATAGTCTTAACACCATGTCGACATTCGGGGCACATCCTAAGGATTTTGATCCTGAACAGGTAAAACCTGTCCTTCTGAATCTGAATATAATTATTAAATATTAC
>DNOQ01000500.1 GCA_003501665.1 Bacteroidales bacterium
TAGATGAACTCGATGCCCCTGAGCACCCCTCCAAGCACTGATTCACATAGACTGGTATCATCGGCATCAAGGTCGTGAATACGCACGGGCAGAACACGGCTGGAGATATTGCCGTCTGCCAGCTTTACCTTCAGGCCGAACCTGTCTTCCGACGCCTGTTTGACGAATGCGGTGAACTCATTCATCCATGCAAAGGACCTGGTATCGCAGTAGGTGCGTGAGATGACGGGGATGAAAACAAGACATTTGAGTTTCTCTTTAAGAGATGCATCCACATCATGTGTCTCCAGGAGACCGTCATGCGGATTGATGTCGAAGTAAATGCTTACCTCGTCCTTGAAAGCAGCTTCGAGCTCTCTATTTAGGTTTTCGACGAATTCAGTCACCCAGCCGTCGTATTTATTGTCCTTCTGACGGTAGCTGATGAAAACGTCGTATTCGTAACCGGGGATGATGCTTGCAATATAAGCAGTTTTTTATTTTTGATTTAACCACGGTGTTACACGGAGTTTATAAGGAGTAACACTGTTTTTACTTATGTTAAAGGTAACAAACAGAAAGACACTAGTCAAGTATATTTTAGACAGATCCTGACTATTCATTCGTGGCAGTCGTTAAACGGTTAATAACCTTGTGAAAATAGCATGATTCTATTGCACGAATCCCATGGGAACGGTTTGTTTACAGTAATAGATCTTTTAGATAAAGAAACACATCGCATGATATATTATTTTTATGTTGAAATAAGTAAAGAAGTTCGTTGTTTCTTATTAAAAAATATAAATTTGTACTTTATATTATCATGATATATAAAAGTAATACTTTTAGAATATGTATGTCAGAAAACAAATATTCAGTGGTTTGGAAATGGAGAGTGCTTTCCTGTGGGGAGTTCGGCAGGCAGGGAAGAGCACTTTGCTGAGAGAGATTTTCCCTGATTCGATGTATTTTGATTTACTGAAGTCTGACGAGTATAACAGGTTCGTTGCAAATCCTTCGCTCTTAAGAGAGATCCTGACGGTGCCGGGAATCAGGCAGCCTGTAATCATTGATGAGATCCAGCTTATCCCGGTATTGCTTAATGAAATCCAATGGCTGATGACCAATCTGAATTTACGGTTCATTCTTTGCGGTTCAAGTCCGAGGAAAATTTTACGGTCCGGCGCAAATCTTCTTGGAGGCAGGGCTTTAAGATACGAATTGTTTCCGCTGGTTTCTGCCGAGATACCGGGATTTGATCTTCTTAGAGCTTTAAACAATGGGTTGTTGCCGCGGCATTATGATTCGGCAAACCCCAGGAAGCTTCTTTCTGCGTATATCGGTAACTATTTGCGTGATGAAATTCAGTCAGAAGCAAGGATAAGAAACATTCACTCATTTTCGCGTTTCCTCGAAGTTGCTGCTTTCTCAAATGGCGAGATGGTTAATTTTTCGAATATTGCTGGTGAATGCGGGATCTCTCCGCCAACGGTAAGAGAGTATTTTCAGATACTCGAAGACACACTGACTGGCCGGTTTCTGCCATCTTTTCAGAAAAAGCCAAAACGCCGTGTGATCCTGGCTCCAAAATTCTATTATTTCGATCCGGGCATTTCTGGTTTTTTACTGAAGAGAGCTAAAATTGAAGTAGGCAGTGAATTATTCGGAAAGGCTTTTGAGCATTTTATTTATCATGAATTATACTCTCATGCGCATTATTTGGATATAAATTATCCCATAAGTTATTGGCGGACTGCCTCGCAAATAGAAGTTGATTTTATTCTTGGGGAAAATGAAGTTGCCGTTGAAGTAAAAGGCACCAGTATGGTAACACCAAGAAATCTTAAAGGCCTCAGAAGTTTTTCTGAAGAATACAAAACAAAAAAATCAATTGTGATCAGCAACGACCCCCTGCCACGGAAAGTTGATAACATTTTAATACTTCCATGGAAGATCTTTCTGCAGAAGCTCTGGTCGGGGGAGATCATTAAATAGAAAATATCTGCAAACATGTCGCCCCCTACGATCCTGTTGGGGCAGGCGTCATGCGGCTCTATCGCATCATTATAAACTCATAACCAGTCCCGTGTAGATGCCATGTTATAAGCAATAAAGCAGATCAGAAGGAGTTTGATCTCCGCAAATCCTGCTCCGCATGATCGGGCCGCGAAATGCCTGGAGTTTGTCTCCATAAACAATATCACTTCTATATCAGTGAATATGTACAATATTATCAGTTATGGACAAGTGATATTTTCTATTATTTATAGTTACTTATAAGTGAATAATATTATACTTGGTATGCTTGCATAAATATTCAGGAGAAATGGAAATACGGCAGGTATTTAATAGAGATCGGAGAGAAAACGAATAATACCGGACAATTATCGGGTAAGAAAGACAGCTATATAGCAACGGATGATATTGATTTCTCCTACAATAAGAAAATTCCCTTATGGCTGTTCGGATTTATGTATTAGACAATAATCGTGTAATCGTTCAATCATGCGATCGTGCAATCGTGTTTTACCAGCCGAAGCCGGAAGATCGAAGCGAAGCGAAGATTCCGCGCCAGCGGAACGAAACCACTGAATGTCGCCCGCAGGCCGAATGACGCGCGACTTCGTGCACCGAAGCTTTAGCGTAGGTGCAAGCGCAAATGACAGCGAAGGCTGATTATTGCCTGAACCGTAAAAAATATTCTCCGCTTTCTAATTCAACGAAGGGCTCGTCGGTTTTTATACTTCGGCCGTTAAGTATGAAGCTCTTTGTATTTTCCGGAATTGCAACAGCAGCTGTGCATCCGGCCGGTATTTTTACTGAAATTTCAAGAATCTCTTTTTCCAGTTTCCAGTTAACCTTAACGGTGCCATAAGGAGTCTCTTTTGTTGTGTTTGCCCATGTTATGCCGGCCGGTATCCGGGGATTTATCACCAGACGCTTCCATGCCGGGAAATTTTCATCAGTGCGTAAACCGCCCGGAGCCTCGTAAAACCACGAGCCTATCCCGTTATAGCAGTTGTGTATCCGGCTTCTGCTTCCGTCCCAGTGCTCCCAGGTGGCTGTCGCTCCGTTATCAATCATGTAAAGATATCCCGGGTAACCTCTTTTTTTGAGCATCGAATACATCAGATCAGTTTCATGTTCTTTTACAG
>DNOQ01000341.1 GCA_003501665.1 Bacteroidales bacterium
GTGCAAGTCCGGCCGGTATATAAAGTGCTTCACTTATACCCATGATCGCTCTGAGGACATAAAGCTGTCTGAAAGTGGTTGCAAATCCCATAGCGAGAGTTACACCCGACCAGACGAAAAGACTACCAATGATAAGCCATTTTCTGTTGATGCGGTCAGCTATAAGTCCGGCAACCGGCGACATCAGTCCGTAAATCCAGAGGAACACGGCCATCAGACGGCCGAAATTTTCAGCCATTTCCAGCTCCCTGATATCTCCCATTATAGCTGTTTTCATGGTAGAAAGCATCTGGCGGTCGAGGTAATTAAGGAGGGCGACCATCCAGAGTAGGGCGACCACCAGCCAGGGGTACCAGGATTTGGTTTTGATAGTCATCTCGTTCCGATCAAACAGAAACTATTTTTATATCGTGGGAGGGGCGTTGCATGCAACGCCCTTACAATCGTTTTCCGGCAACTCTCTCCAGGGTTTGCCACACCTGGCACAGGCCTCTCGGGACATGAAAGCACCCTTTCCATTTTCCGCCTTTGAGGGGTAATAGCACCTCACCACGCCGGTTCAGGTAACCGTACCATTCGCCATACTGAGGATCGGGGAAATGTGACCAGGTATAATCATGAACCTTTTCGAACCACGTCAGGCAATCGGCATTTCCTGTATGATAATAACCTTTAATAAGACTGATAAGGGTTTCAATATGAACCCACCAGAGCTTTTGATCCCATTCAAGCTGCTGGACAGGCTTCCCCATAATATCCATAAAATAGAAAATACCTCCGAATTCATTGTCCCAGCTGTAATTCAGGATATCAAGCGTAATCCTTACAGCCTTCCCGAGTAATGCCTTATCATTATTTCTTACTGCAAGGTCCATAATGAACCACATGGCTTCTATCCCATGTCCGGGATTCAGAAGGCGACCTTCGAATGAATCCGGGAAAGTCCCGTCCGGATTTACGTTTTCCCTTATCAGACCTGAATCACTGTCATAGAAAACCTCCATTACTTCATGGATACACCGGCTGATTGTTTCATCGACAAAGCTTTTATCAAGAAGATGTTCAATCTCAAGGGATAAATTGCAGAGGATCATTGGAAGTGAAAAACCTTTCAATGGACGTGTACCCGGGATTACCTTGTTGTAAATTCCTTTTGGATTATCGGCCCTTGACAAAATGTTTCTGAAAGTATCAACTGCCGTTTTAGAATAATGATCATTTCCGGTTGCTTTCGCGAGCTGCCCGAATGCCATTGTTGCAAAACAATCAGAGAAAATATTATATGGTGCCACAAGCGGTTTACCTTCACGGTTCAGGGAAAAATACCAGTTACCGTTCTGATCATGTCCGTACTTGTCCAGAAAACGCGCTCCATGTTCTGCAATTTCAAGCCATTTATCATTCTTCTCCACATTATTGTAAAGAGCTGAGAATAACCACACCTGCCGGCCCTGAGGCCATATAAACTTATCAGTATCAAATACCTTTCCGTACCTGTCAAGACATGTAAAAAATCCACCACATTCCTTATCTATGGAGTGTTTTTCCCAGAAAGGAATTACATTTTCAAACAGTTCATGTTTATACTGTTGTGCCAGCACAGAAAAATCTTTGTTCATCTCTTAAGGGATATAATCGTTAATTTATTTCTTTGAAAAGAGATCGTCAATACCTAGATTTCTTACATCATCCGTGAAATTATTGAATGCATCATCAGACATATTATTAACGGGTGAGCGGAATTTACCGAAATCCAGTCCGGCGAGTTTCATATATGCTTTTCCTGTTGCCATTCCCCCGTATTTACCCAGTAATTCGATCATATCAATGGATTTTTGTTGCAATTTCCTGGCTTCCGTCAGGTTTCCTTCATTGAATGCCCTGATGAGTTTATGATAAAGAGGGGCAGCATAATTATAGGTACTCCCGACAAATCCTTTACAGCCAAGTGCAAGGACAGCAAGCATACATTCATCTCGTCCGTAGAGCATATCGAATTCACCATCCCGGAAATTGATACATGACATAAAATCCATCAGATCCTCGTCGGTATATTTAAGGCCGGCGAAATTCGGGAGCATTGTGGTGATCTTTTCCAGAAATCCTGTCATCGGCATCCTGACACCTGTAAGAACAGGTATGTTGTAGAAATAGACCGGCATTTCAGGGACGGATTCACCCACAATGGCAACAAATTCGGCCAGTTTCCCGGTATCAGAAGGCTTGAAGTAATAAGGAGCCACCATTGCCACTGCCGAAAGTCCGGCTTCATACGAGAAAATCGCATTTTCAATACACTCCCTGTATGACGTTCCGCCTATCATGTTTATCACCTTTACTCTTCCTTCCGCTTTCAGGCATTCAGCCCATTTGGATGTCTGAAGCTGCCGTTCTTTTTGAGTCAGAGAAGGACCCTCTCCTGTTGAGCCGTTTATAAATGCTCCGACAACTCCGTTTCGTGCCAGAAAATCATAATATTCAGGAATAATTTCCAGGTTAATGTTTCCTTTGTTGTCCATGGGTGTGAATGGAGCCGCGACAAGTCCTTCGAATTTTTTGATTTTCATTACTTTAAATATTTGTTTTTTAGATTAAATAATCGGTTCAGGTTCAGGTTGCAGGTTGCTGGTTGCATGTTGCATGATGCAGGGTGAATTATTTTTATAGTTCGAATTTCAAATATATTTATTTCC
>DNOQ01000256.1 GCA_003501665.1 Bacteroidales bacterium
GGAACTCATACGGGAGCTGACGGAGTATACATGCTTCAGGGTATGAAGAATGCCGTTTACAGGATCCGTTTTTCATTTCTGGGTTATGAGACTCAGATCATTGAGATAAGGCCATCCGTTGAATCTGTTTTAAATATTATAATGATTCAGCAGCCTTTTCTTGCAGGAGAGGTTATTATAAATGCCACCAGGGCAGGTTCACGGTCACCTCTTGCATATACAACACTGGAAAATGAATTGATCTCGAGGCAAAACAGCGGTCACGATATACCTTATCTGCTGAGTCTTACTCCTTCTCTGGTTGAAACCTCCGAAGCAGGAAACGGTATTGGTTATACAAATATGAGGATAAGGGGAACCGATGCAAGCAGGATAAATGTGACAATCGATGGAATCCCTTTGAATGATGCGGAATCGCAACAGGTTTTCTGGGTCGACATTCCTGATATCGCATCCTCGGTTGATAATATCCAGATTCAGAGAGGAGTTGGTACTTCGTCAAATGGTGCCGGGGCTTTCGGGGCAACGGTAAATATTCAAACCAAAAATCCCGATAATGAGCCATTCGCACAAATAAGCACTTCTTTTGGCTCTTTCAATACGTCGCGTAAAATGATAACAGCCGGATCAGGATTACTGGCCGACAGGTTTGCTTTTCAGCTGAGGTTATCGGATATGACCAGCGATGGTTATATCGACAGGACAGGTTCTAATCATCAGTCGGCATTCATAAACGGAGTATACAGAACTGACAGATCTTTTCTGAAAACTAATATTATCCTCGGTAAGGAACATACACAGATAGGGTGGTGGGGAGTACCCGGGGAAATGCTTTCAATAAACCGTAAATATAACCCGGCTGGTGAATATACTGATGAGGATGGAGCCGTCAGATATTATGAGAATGAGAGTGACAATTACAACCAGAACCATTACCAGCTTATTTATGATCTGAGAGCCGGTAATAATTTAAGCCTGAGCACAGCCTTCCATTATACATACGGCAAAGGGTATTATGAAGAATTCAGGGAAGACAGAAGTCTCTACGGTTATGGTCTTCCTGATATCATAATAGGAAATGAGGTTATTTCAGAGACAGATCTGATAAGAAGAAAGTGGATGAGGAACGATTTTTACGGGCTTGTCTATTCTCTTAAATATAAAAAGAATAAACTTGAAACCATTTTCGGAGGAGGAGCCAATTACTATTCCGGAGATCATTTCGGCAGAATAATATGGATGAAATATTCAGGCAATACCGGCAAAGATCATCAATGGTATTTTAATAATGGTAAAAAGGGAGAAGTAAGCATCTTCGGGAAGGCAGATTACCAGTTTTCAGGTCAGCTCTCATTTTTTGCAGATCTTCAGTACAGGTATATAAATTACAGAATGGAAGGTATTGATGATGATCTGAAAGATCTCGGGCAGAAGCATAATTACAGCTTCTTTAATCCCAAAACCGGTTTGTTTTATTCGTTCAATGCAAACCAGGATGCATATCTTTCATTTTCTGTGGCAAACCGTGAACCAACACGTGCCGATTTCAAGGAAGCAGCCGGTGATCCCGAAGCAACCCCCGAACCGGAAACACTTTATGATACTGAACTGGGATATAAAAGACGGTCAGAAAAATATTCTCTGGCAGTTAATCTGTATTTAATGCTTTATAAGGATCAACTGGTACCGACAGGAGAATTGAGCAGCACGGGTTATCCCATAATGACAAACGTGGAAAAAAGCCGGCGGTCAGGTATTGAATTTATTACAAGCCTTAGACCGGCTCGCTGGCTGGGCTGGGATTTCAACCTCACCCTTAGCAGTAATAAAATAAGGGATTTTGTTGAACATTATTTAGATTACAATACAAATGACTGGTCGGAAGAATATAAAAGCAAAAATCCCCGGACTGTTGATATAGCCTATTCCCCATCACTGACAGGTTCAGGGGATATTAATTTTAAGGTGCTCAGAAACACCGGGATACATTTCATAAGTAAATATGTCGGCCGGCAATATTTTGATAATACAATGAGCCATGACAGGATGATAGATCCTTATTTTGTCAATAATCTGAGGATAGATTTCCATCCGGAAATTAAAGGCATTAAAAATACCGGATTTCAGCTTTTTATAAATAATATTTTTAACAGCAAATATGAAAGCAATGCTTACGGGGGCAACTGGTATGAGGATGGAATTGAAAAAACGTGGTCATATTTCTTTCCCCAGGCAGGGATTAATTTTATGGTCAAGGCGGAGTTTATGTTCTAGCAGAATTATTATCTATCAATGAATTAACAAGTTGGCAGTTGGCAATAAGCAGTTGGCAAAACCCTACTGGTAAAGCGTAACAGCCAATTACCGACTGCCGACTGCCAACTGCCTGCCAACTGCCAACTATACCGGGTATACGATTTTAGATTACATGGATATAGCAATAGATTGGATATTAAATAATTACATTGAAATCTTCGGTGCAGCAGCCGGGATCATCTATGTATTCCTCGAGATAAGACAGAATATCTGGTTGTGGCCGGTGGGGATAGTTACTTCAGCGGTTTATATTTATGTTTTTTTCACGGGGAAACTTTATGCGGATATGAGCCTGCAGGGATACTATCTGGTCATCAGTGTGGCCGGGTGGTATTGGTGGTTGAAAGGCTCAGGGCTCAGGGCAAGGAGCGCAGGGCAGGGGAATGGAGGGACTAAGGGACTAAGGGACGAAGGGACTGAGAGACGAAGGGACGAAGAGACGAAGAGACGAAGAGAAGGAGGGACTGAGGGACTAAAAGTTACGAGGCTTACTTTGATAACCGGAATTGTATTGGCAATCGTTTTTGCAGTATTATATGCATTAATGTGGTTTGTTCTTGACAGATTTACAGACTCTCCGGTTCCACTGTGGGACTCCTTTATAACTTCTCTATCAATAATTGCAACCTGGATGCTGGCCAGAAAGATCTATGAGCATTGGTTTTTATGGATAATTGTCAATGCTGCTGCTGCTTTACTCTTCTTTACAAGGGAACTTTATCCGACAGTTATTTTATACAGTATATACCTGATCATGTCTTTTGCAGGACTGAAGGAATGGGGGAAATCTCTTAAAGAATTTGCAAAATAAATTTTGCGCCAATCTATAATCCTCAACCTCAACATTAACCTCAGCCTTGAACCCACCTCCGCTACTTCCTCCGCTATAGATGTGGAGGTCAAAGAAAGCTGCGGCTGGCAATGCCTGGAATTTGAGACCTGAAATAATCAGATCAGAATCTGTCTCGCGTACTCAACACATGTTCTTGTTTCCTTAACCGCATTTGACCAGGGCTTGACTTCGTATTCAAGTTCAATATCACAGAATATCGGCCATTTTTGTTTCTTTATCAGTAGAAGGACATCGGCAATCGGAACTTCACCCTGACCCCATACCTGGTTCGCATTTGCCGGTTCGGTTTTCGGTCCGGTTTTGTCCTTAAGATGGATAGAGAAGATCCGGTTATGGTATTTTTCGATTATTGTATTCGGATGAATACCTGTTGACCCGAAAAAGTGGCCGGCATCAAAGTTCATCATCACTGCAGGTGAAACCGCGAGGAAAGGATCATAGCTGAATCCCGGAGTGGCGAACTGCATATGGTTATGGAAAATTGCATACATCCCGTGTTTCTCCGCAACCGGAGCCATTTTCTTTACGGCCGCCTCTCCAATCTCGTCGGATACACCTTTTGCCCCCATTGCTTTGGCAGCCCTGAAAGCATAATCCATCTCTTCATCCGACCATCGTGCGGGGGAGAATTTGACAATATGGATCTTTATCCCGGCATTATCAAAAAGCTTGCGGGCTTGTTCAACTTTCGACATTGGCAATGAGACACGCCACTGTTTCAGATCCTCATTATATTTAGCTATTGCAGCTTCCTGTTCCGGAGTTCTCTGTGGACGTTGCCCTCCGGCTGGAGGTGCAGCCATCCTCACCATCGGGTTGGCAGGGGCACCAAGATAAGTCTCAAGGTCACCGCTCATCAGCTCAATGGAGCTTAAATTACACTCGTTGCAATATTTTATTATATTTTCAATCCCTCCCGGCATGCTACGCCAGCTATAGGTTATCGCTCCTATCTGCACACCCCCGAAGTTTGAGTCGGATGAGTAAGCTGATCCTGCCATAAAATTTCCCTTCGGGGCAGAAGAAGGTACAATGGTAAATGCTGCAGCGGCAGCACTGTTTTCAATGAATTTACGTCTTGATAGTGCCATACTCTTATTAATTTTTGTTAGGATTAACCATGTTGTATAATTACCATAAAAGTAAACAAAACTTCTATTCGTAAATATTTAAGGTATATTTGAGAGATATTTAATTCTTAATATTCTGATCTGGTTTTTGGATTTTATATTGAAATTAATATCAAATCGTCATTAAATACATGTCAGGATCTTTAAAAACAATAATTCTTGCCGACGGCTTATTCCCTGAGCACGAAATCCCTCTTGGATATCTGAGGAATGGGGAACGGATTATCTGCTGTGACGGAAGCGCTGATAATCTCATTTCTGCCGGATATATCCCTGATGCAATAGTTGGTGATCTTGATACCGTTTCCGAAAGAGTTAAGGAGGAATTCGCCGATCGTCTTTACCCTGACAATGACCAGGAGACCAACGATCTCACAAAAGCGGTAAAATGGTGTATAAGGAACAATTATAAAGATCTGGTGATACTTGGTGCAACCGGCAAGAGAGAAGATCACACTATCGGGAATATATCACTTCTTATTGAATATGCCGGGGAGGCTGAAGTAATAATGGTTACAGATACAGGTACTATACGTCCTTTCCTTAAATCGTGTACGTTCTCATCAGTTCCGGGTCAGCAGATATCAATCTTTTCAGTTGATCCGGAAACCGAAATAACTTCCCGGGGACTGGTTTACCCGCTTGCGGGGAAAAAGCTCCGGAACTGGTGGGAGGCAACCTTAAATGAGGTGTCAGGAGACAGGGTTGAGCTGGAGTTAAGTGGTGGAGCGGTGATAGTATTCTTAAAATTTCCGGACTCACTGCCTTTATAGACGACCCCCGTCCCCCTTCCAGGGGGGTTAATGGATTTTCTCCTCTTTTACGAGATTTATCAGCTGTACCCGGCTCTTCACATTTGTTTTGATGTATATCCGGTGAGTATGGTCTTTCACTGTCTGGAGACTGATAAACAGCTTATCCGATATTTCCTTATTGCTTAGTCCGTTACATATTTGCCTGATGATATCCGATTCGCGTGGGGAGATCTCATATTTTTTACAGAAATCATCAAAGGTTAAATCCTGCTGAGCTTCTGTGGCAACTGAAGGAAGAATGGTACAATAGCTCAGATAGACCGGCAAAAAAATATTCCCGGCAAAAAAGATAAAAATAAATATCAGCGCCATCCATGGCTCTGTTCTGTAAAAAAACAGGGGAATACATTGAATTACGGATATGATCGATATCAGAGGTGCCAGAACCTTTCTGCCGGATTCATGAATTACCGCCCGTGATTTTCTTGCCAGATGGATGATATATGAAGCCAGTAATGAATAAGCCAGGTTCATAATTATAAAATAATATCTGTTCAGGGTTTCCGGTTCAGATGAATTTTCCCTGGCGATAAAATATCCCAGGATAAAGAGGAGGGAGAAGTTTAAAATTAGAAAAACCGGAAGGAACCATATGTTTTTTTCCCTGCCCGAAACAGCCGCTGAAAACTGAATCAGCATGAGCCAGGCAAAAACAAGGAATGGTAATCCCATAAGCAGCGCAATATTTGAAAACCTTGAGTATAGCTCAGGAGATATGTATGGAAAAAGGAATGTCCTCATAAGCACCTGTCCCCATATACCATAAAAGCCAAAAGTAAAAATGAATACCTGGAAATATAAAAGAGATGTAAAGATCTCCGATCTGTAGTTATTTCTCAACCTCGATGCAAGGGCAATCCCGAATGATGCAAAAGCAACGGAAAAGATAAAAACCAGGTAAAAAAGAATTGTCAGCATATTAATATAAAGGTATAAAATTCAAATAATCGGATACAAATTTTAAAAACATTAACCGCAAAGTTCGCAAAGAATATACGCAAAGTGCGCAAAAGAGCAATACTTAAGTAGGATTCTAAAAAATCACTACAATAGTATTGAGTCTGTCAAAAATACAGGATTTACATTTGTTTCAATAATTATAAAAACCATTTAAAACTATGAATGCAACAATTGAAAATGAAAAAGTAAGAAAATACAACCTGTTTCCCACCTTCGGGGACAGTTACGGTACCGGATGGAATGTGATGCTTGATAATTTCCTGAGGTTGTTACTGGTTGTTTTTGTACTGGGTATCCTTACAGGGCCCATGAAAGGAATACAATTTAATCTTGATGAAGGCCACTTTAAGAATTTCCCGTGGCATTGGGACGGCAGCTGGGCACAGATCTTCGGACTCGCATCTGTCGGAGCCTTTGCCATATTTATAGGATTGCTTGCACTGGCTTATACATTTCTTGCCCTTCCGGTTGTAAGATACGGTGCCAAAATGATCTTCGTTGAATCTGTAAGAAGGCAAAAGCCTGATTTTGAGTGGTTAATAAGAGGTTTCTGGACCAATTACCTTAATATAATCCTTGCGAATCTGCTGGTATTTGGACTGGTTGCAATCGGTTTCTTCGCGCTGATCGTGCCGGGAATAATAATAGCCTGCAGACTTGCTTTTGTCCC
>DNOQ01000120.1:0-1916 GCA_003501665.1 Bacteroidales bacterium
CGCGTAATCACTCCTGATCCCCAGTGGTCAGCTTTATTCAATATTATGCCCGTAGGAGCAGGCGGAGCAGTTACGGAGGAAAGCGCTGGATTGTTTGGATATTCAGTCGATGGGGAAGGGAGGATTGAGATACCTTTTGTAGGGAAGGTTGATGTCGGAGGGAAGACGTTGGCCGAAATTAAAGAATCACTTGACTCCATATTTAAAAATTACGTTACCGATGCCGCAATTTCCATACGATTGGTAAACAATTACGTAAGCGTGATTGGTGAGGTAAGAACTCCAGGCAGATATCGTTTATCGAAAGACAGAGTTACCATCTTTGAAGCTATTGCAATGGCGGGTGATATAAAGGAATTTGGAAGCCGGCATAAGGTTCAGCTCATAAGGCCTTCCCCTTATGGACCGGTAGTAAAGGAGTTTTCTTTATCTGACAGATCAATTCTTTCCTCAGAATTTTATTATGTTATGCCAAATGATATAATTTATAGCATGCCTATTAATGGCAAAGCTTTTCAGGTAAACTCAACCTTTTGGTCTCTGTTCCTAAGTACTGTGACGTCTACACTTGGAGTAATAGCTTTCTTCAGAACTTTTTGAGGGGATTTGTTCATCAATTAGTTAGTGACTTGAAAATATGTAAATATTCTCTTAATGAAAGATATCGGCACTTATAATATCGAACCCAGGAATAATAGAATTAATGATGAGAATGAGAATGACATTCAATTCATCATTTCTTTACTATTGAAAAACTGGTACTGGTTTATATTGGCCACGGCCGTGGCAATCATGGCGGTTCGTTTGTATATAAAGCATACTATGCCAATTTACAGAACATCTGCCACCATCCTGATTAATGAAACTGGAGAAAGGCCGATGCTTGACAATTCGGAAATATTGCAAGGTTTAGGCCTTCCCGGAGGAATGAGAAACCTCCAGAATCAAATAATGATAATCAGATCCGGTCGTCTGACGGAGGAAACACTCAATGAATTGCCTTTTGAAATAGAGTTTTATACTAAGGGATTAAAGAATAAGGTTCCTGTTTATCCATCATTACCACTAAGGATATTGTCCAAAAGCGAGATCCCGCTGCCAAGAGATACTGAGTTTGAAATATTATATCTGGGGAACAGTCGTTTCAATCTTGTTTCAGAGTCAGATTATTTTCCGCTTAATACTTTGGCAACCTTTGGGGACACGATAGAGGTTCCTGATGGAAAGTTCGTGATTGAATGCCGTAACGAGGAATGGTTCAGATCAAACAGTGGTCAAAATCTTTATTTTGTTTTACATAGTCGGATTAACCTGATTAATAATTATGTCAGGCGGATCAATGTTGAATTGCTCTCCAAGGAGGGTTCTGTTCTCAGGATTAGTATGAACGGAACCAACAGGATTAAGGATATGGATTTTCTTAATAAGCATCTTCAAAAATTTCAGGCAATTTCACTTGACAAGAAAAACATTGAGGCCGAGAGGAGAATTCGATTTATTGATAATCAATTGATTGGTATTTCCGACTCTCTTTCATTAACTGAAAACAGACTCCAGCAGTTCCGGTCAACACACCGTGTGATGGATCTGTCAGCTCAGGGTCAGGTGATAATAGAACAGGTTACTAATCTGGAGAATGAAAGAGCCAGACTAAATCTTGAGGGCAATTACTATGATTACCTAGCCGATTATCTGGCTAAAGAAGGGTCCGGTGAGATACCTATTATTCCTATAACAATGGGAATCACTGATCCCGGCCTTACAAGACTTGTAGAGGAACTCGCTATGCTTCAGGGACAGTTGTCTGCTCGTGGTGCAGGGGCAATGAATCCACTTCAGAGGAACCTGGAACAAAAGGTCAGATCAACAAAAGAAGCTCTCCGCGAGACACTCAATGGTCTTCGACGGGCCAACAC
>DNOQ01000120.1:1977-4957 GCA_003501665.1 Bacteroidales bacterium
GAGACCCGGGCGCAGTTGGAAATGCAAAAGGCTTCAAACAACGCAGACAGTGAGATCATAGATCCGGCAGACGCACGATTCAGCACAAAAATATCACCCAATCCGGTCAAGCTGAATCTGATTGCACTTATTGCAGCCCTGGGTTTCACATTCATGATTTTATATTTAAGACTATTATATAGTAAAACGCTCAAGGAAGAGGAGATCAGCAAAATTACAGACCTGCCTGTGATTGGCAAGATTCCTCATAGTACATTCAATAAAAATACTATTGTACTGGATGAAACTTCTTCAACAATTGCAGAGTCATTCCGGATCCTGCGATCAAGGATTCAATTCCTTACGAAGGAATCCATTAGTCCTGTTATTCTTGTCACATCTGCAATGCCAGGCGATGGCAAAACATTTACCGCGATTAACCTTGCATCAGCATACAGTCTGCTTGGTAAAAGGACAATACTTCTCGGGTTTGATCTCCGAAAACCAAAAATATTTGGCGATTTTGAATTAAGTAATGAGAAAGGGATTTCAACATGGTTGATAGGCAAGGACAAGCTGCCTGAAATTGTCCAGAAAACGAAATTTGAAAATCTATCAATAATTTCTGCAGGACCTGTTCCTCCAAATCCGTCAGAACTTACAGCATTAGGAAAGACAACCGAACTGATCACTCTTCTAAAGGAGAATTATGATTATATCGTAATTGACTCATCACCTATTGGGATTGTATCAGATACCTTACACCTGGCGTCCCTTTCCGACGCATGTCTTTTGGTTATAAGACCGGGAAAGTCCTTAAAAGACATGTTCATAAATACCATAAGTGAAATAAGAACTAATGGCACAAAAGGAGTGGGTTTAGTGATTAACGATATTCAGTCAGACAGTAAGTACTATGGATACGGTGAAAAGTACGGTTATACGCAGGACAAGAATAATTCCAAAAGGAAATTTCTGAAAAAAGTCGGACTAAAATAGTTGTATTCTTTAAGATTTGATTTTCAACAGACTGATGGACGTCAGGATTTAATGAACTTTTTTGTTGAAAGTATGGTTTTGCCGCTGGACAAAATTACAACATATACTCCGGAGGGAATATCCTGCAAACTCAATTCAGTGTCATAAGTATCCCTGTTCATTATTTCTTTATAGAATGGTTGCCCGGATAAGTTAACGATGGTTAGTATACATTCTTGTATGGGCGGTTCAGACAATACCTCAATATTGAAGTTTCCATCATTTGGATTCGGAAACAGGCTGATCATATCGGAGTCGTAGTCAAAGCGATTTTCGACGAAAAACTGTAATGTTGCCGAGTTACTTACCGCACCAATATTATCATACGCCAATGCCTGAATTTCATAATGACCTGTATCAACATTTGTTAGTGTAAAGATATATGGAGCGGAAGTCAACTCAGCGATTGTATTACCCCCACTCTTTAATTCAACTTTGCTTATGGTACCATCCGGATCACTGGCTTCCGCAATGATAATCACATTTTCATGTTTCTTTGGTTTCTTATTCTTTGCCAGAGTGATGTTAACAACAGGAAGTTGGTTTGTGGAAGTGGCTGACTTTTCTACTGTAACAGAAACAGCCGGTGACACTGTTTTAAGACCCATGGCATCAATTGCAGCTGCAGTAAGGGAATATGTACCCTCAGGAACATCCTTCCATAGAAAAGAAAAAGTAGAAGCCGATGCCAGTTCTCCGATTTTTACAGCCCCCTGGTAGAACTCAACCTTACTGAGATTACCGTCAGGATCAGATGCAACGGCTTCAATCGTTATTGTTGCAGGGGCAATAAAAGAGGTACTTTTGGTAGGGGAGGATATAGTAACAACAGGCGGTTGATTAACAAGGCCTACATTATTAATTACAATCTGAGCGGCAATTGTTGCAGCCTGTCCACCGGCAACCGTCTGCAGCGGGTTGGAGGCGGGTTTGGTATAGGCCACAGTCACTGCATCGCCGTAGACTACGGGGCTAGCCAGGGTCAACAGGACTTTGGTACCGGAAATAGCGACTGAAGTGACATTTCGGGTAACATTGTTAACTCTTACTGCGAAAGCAGATGTTGCCGGGATTATGCTGGCAAGCGTAAGGTTGTAGGTCATTTCTAGCCGTGTGGGAGTAGTGTGCTCGATGACGGAGCTGACGTAAACTGGTGCCGTTGGGGCGGAAGGAGTGTTGTTGTTATAAGAAGATTCATGCCAGCCCAAATCAGGATTTGAACCATAATAGGGTAAGCCCACATTCATACCTAAATCAACTAATTCAGAATTTGATGCAAGCTTACCAAATGTTATGTCAGGTAATGATCCATCAGGTTTTCTTTCTCTATATAATTGAGTATAGTCAAGACTTATAAAGTCATCATCGGTTACATTGACAGAAATATCCCAATTATTATGCGAATGAGTATATGCGGCACTTGATGTAACCGGGGCATACTCATCTGCGTAGGATAAATTATTCCTTAATACTCTATCGGTTTTATTTTGCGAGGCGTTTAAGATTCTAAATCCGGTTCCGGCATCTGATCCTTTATCTAAATAACCATTATGATAAGAAAAGTTGTTGTACCAAACCATCCTATTGGCCGGCCTACCATTATCATTAGTATCGAAGCCTGACCATGCATTGTTTGCTGCAATACAGTTGATGACTTCCCTTTGAATTGGCGGGTAAGATTTTCTTTCTATATTTGGAGGAGAAGGCTTAAATCCATGTCCATCACCATTATAATCCCCCTTACAATCAAATGCCCAACAATTTTCATACTTAACATAACCCCATGGTCTACCCGAATATCCTTGGTCAGAACAATTCCAAGCACGACATCCTGAAAAATACACTTTGGTACTATCACTACTTGTATTATCTACAGAAAAACCATCCCCGTATTGTCCGGGGTTCGCAGCTATTGTATCACAGCAATTATAGGCATCGCAATTAGTATAATATATTTTAGACG
>DNOQ01000589.1:0-1482 GCA_003501665.1 Bacteroidales bacterium
TCAGCCTCCGAATAGCCATTGAAATCAACAGAACCCCAGATCCCTGTTGTTAATCCTCCGGTGGTAAATTTCATCTCAGGCTGAAAGTGAGGACCCCGGCCATATTTTGTACCTCTCCAGATATAGGTTGAATAAATATCCATTCCAATATTGAAATCGGAATTCTTTTTAGTCGGCTGCAATAAAGTCTGACCTGAAATTTCTGACAGGGTGAGCAGTATCATGACAATGGTTAAAACCGGATTCTTCATGTTTTCAAAAATCGTATATTTATAGAAGCTTTCGTTCAAAAGTATATTAAAAATGCAAGGCANNATAATTTAGCTTATGGTAAACCAGAAGAAAATAGTTGTGGTATTACCTGCATTCAATGCTGAGAAGACTATTGAAAAAACCTACAATGAGATCCCTTTCGATTTTGTTGATGATGTAGTCCTTGTTGACGATATGAGTGCGGATAAGACTTTTCTGAAAGCAGAAAATATTGGAATAACCAATATAATCAAACATGATAAGAATTTCGGGTACGGAGGCAACTCGAAGACCTGTTATAACAGAGCCCTTGATCTGGGAGCCGATATCGTGATAATGTTACATCCCGATTATCAATATACTCCAAAGCTTATTCACTCGATGTGTTATCTTATCTCAAATGACCTGTATGATGTTGTACTGGGATCAAGAATTCTTGGAAAAGGGGCACTGAAGGGAGGAATGCCCATCTATAAATATATTTTTAACAGGATGTTAACCTTCGTCCAGAATATCCTTATGGGACAAAAATTATCGGAATATCATACGGGTTACAGGGCATTTAAATCCGAAGTGCTCAGGGCAATAGATTATAATAAGAACTCCGACAACTTTGTTTTTGATAATCAAATGCTTGCCCAGGTTTGTTTTTTGGATTTCAGGATTGGAGAGATAAGCTGCCCGACAAAATATGATAATGAATCATCGTCAATCAATTTCAGGAAAAGTATAGTCTACGGTTTGGGCGTTGTGAAGACTTCCCTTCAATATTTTGGAGCAAAGAACCTTGGAATAAAATCCGGACTTTTCAGATCTTGTGATGGTATATAAAAAGAAATTACCGGTATTGGTCACATTTCCGGCAATCTTATTGCTGTTCCTGTCAACAATCAATAATGGTTTCTTCTGGGATACAATACAATTAGCATCGAAACATGCAAATTATTATCTGACAACAGATTTTACCGGTATTCTGTTACCTGATTCTATTGACAGCGGTCATATTCCTGCTTTTGGAATTTACCTGGCGTTTATATGGAAGATTTTCGGAAGGAGCCTGATAATAAGCCATCTGGCAATGCTGCCTTTTGTGGTGGGTATTTTATGGCAGATGAAGATACTGGTATCGCGATTTGTCAGCAAAGAAAATACAGGATGGGCATTTTTACTGGTTTGTTGTGATCCGACGCTTCTTAGTCAGGTTACACTTGTGAGCCCTGATGTTCCTCT
>DNOQ01000589.1:1545-2872 GCA_003501665.1 Bacteroidales bacterium
ATACTCTTTATTTCATTCAGCGCTTACCATCTTATGCAAAAAGGGTGGATTGGGTTCCATGATAATTCTCCCTGGGCTGAATTATTTGAAAGAGTCGGATTTAAGGGACTCATTTTTAATATCGGTATCCTTGGCTGGCGGCTGATCGATTTCGGCAGGATCGGGATCTGGATAGTATTCATTATTTTAATGATAAGGCAAAGGGGCCGTGTTTTTAAAGATGCCGACACGCGGTTGTTGTTTCTGATTTTCATTATTCTCCTGTTGATCCTGTCGGTTAACATGCTATGGGCCAGAAACCTTCTGGCACACCGTTACCTGCTGCCGGTATATATCTCTTTTTCATTGCTGTGTGCGCATATCTTATTCACTTATAAGATTAATGAGAAACTTAAGATAATGTTGATTTCATTCTGGCTTATGGCGCTGATGACAGGAAACCTTTGGGTATATCCCGAAAAAACAGCTCAGGGATGGGATTCAACACTGGCACATTTGCCCTATTATAAAATCAGGAAACAGGCGATTGATTATCTCGACCGGCAGGAGATTGATTTCAATGAAGTTCAGTCATTCTTCCCCAACAATTCGAAAATCGATTATGTCGATTTGAATGGAGATAACAGACAATTTGCTGATTTTGACAATTCAGGCAAATATGTAATTTATTCAAATGTGTTTAATATCAGTGATGAAGATTATGATCTTATCAGGAAAAGTTACCCGGTAATAAAGCAATTTAAAAGGGGATTATTGTATATTTACATCTGTAAAAGAAAATGAAATAATCTGAAATATCTCTGGATACTGGCACGTGAAACAACAATCCCGGAAGATGTCATGCAAAATTATCTGAGTATAGCAGAAAAGGTAAGATATGATATATCGGCACTGATATGGGTCGGACACAATATTTTTTAAAGAAAAACAGACAATACCTGATTGTTGTTCTTATAATAATCCTGGCAATATTTCTTCTGACCAATAAATTAATAATATGGGGTTTGATTGTTTTTGCTGCAGGTCTGATTGTTCTTGGAATACATCAGCTTATAAACCTGAATGTTAAAGTCTCACAGTTCCAGGGTAATATTGATGCCCTCGATGAAAAAAACAGCGAATTGCTGCAACAAAACCTGAAACTGAAGGAAGAAAACAATTTTCTGAAGGACAGGCATTTTCAGATCACACAGATAAGGAGCATACTTGAGCTCAATCCCAAATTTCTTTCTTTCGGGAACAGAAAACTGGAATGGGATTTCTTCGAGATTCTTGAATATAAAAATATCATCCCCCTCACCGGTAAAAGATGGATGACCTGTGATGA
>DNOQ01000167.1 GCA_003501665.1 Bacteroidales bacterium
CTTGCGCTTTTCGGATTTGGTGTTGACAGCTTTATTGAGGTTATCTCCGGACTTGGTATTTTGCAGATGGTGATAAGGATTGGAAAAAATCCCGGATCATCGCGAACCCGGTTTGAGATAACAGCCCTCCGTATAACGGGAAGCAGCTTTTTCATCCTTACGGCGGGTCTTTTAGCAGGTGCTGCCATCAATCTCCTTAAGGGCCATAAGCCTGAATCAACTTTCTGGGGCGTCGTTATTTCCGGTATCTCAATACTGGTTATGTACTGGCTGTACAGATCGAAGATACATTACGGGAAAAAGCTTAATTCCGAACCTGTCATTGCTGACGGAAAATGTACTCTCGTATGCTTATATATGTCGGTGGTTCTGCTGTTCTCAAGTGTTATATATGAACTGACAGGATTCGGATGGGTTGATACTGTAGGGGCCTTGGGACTGGCATGGTTCTCATTTAACGAAGGCAGAGAGGCATTTGAAAAAGCAAGGGGAAAAGAAAACTGTTGCGAAGAAAAAGCTTGACTTTTAAATTAATACAAATATAAAATGGAAGACAAACTAAAGATACTTACGGAGTTGATGCAGAAATACAGGAGTGCGGTTATTGCCTTTTCAGGAGGAGTCGACAGCACATTTCTTGCCAGAGTAGCAAAGGATGTTTACGGCGATAAATTACTTTTAATTACAGCTACATCAAGCACCTATCCGTTTTATGAACTCGACGAAGCTAAGTCGCTGGCAGCTCTGCTTGAAATTAACCACAGGATCATTGTTTCCGAAGAGCTGGAAATACCGGGCTATTCTGACAATCCTCCCGACAGATGCTACTATTGTAAAAACGAACTTTTCACAAAAGTTAAATATATAGCCGGTAAAGAAGGTTATGAAGCCGTTTTTGATGGCAGTAATGCTGATGATCTGAAGGATTTCCGTCCGGGTATGAAAGCAAAGAAAGAGCTGGGAGTGGTCTCTCCGCTTGCCGACGCAGGCTTTACTAAAAATGATATCAGATATTTCTCCGCAGAATTAAAATTACCGACTGCCACAAAGCAGTCATACGCCTGCCTGGCGTCGAGGTTTCCGTACGGCGAGAAGATTACAAAAGAGAAGCTCGACAGGGTCGGAGAAGCTGAATATGAGTTAAGAAAACTGGGATTCACCCAGTTCCGGATCCGGAGCCATGAAAACCTGGCCCGGCTTGAATTCATAGGGTCAGAAATGGCAATGGCCTGGGAGAAAAGAAAAGAGCTTTCAGATATCTGTAAAGGCTCAGGTTTCAATTATGTTACCATCGATCTGGCGGGCTACAGAACAGGTTCAATGAATGAGGTACTTACAGAAAAGGAGAGAGGGACTTCAGCTTAAAAAGTTTTACCAATCCGGGGAAGAAATATTTTGAAAATCATCCTACTTTAATCAATATTGCATTCTGATTAAAAAAATAATTCTTTGGTTTCCGATCAGTCAAGAAACAGGGGGCAATTTGCACTAATNNGTAAACAAGGGTTACTTCAGATTATCTGAATGCCTTTCACCATTCCAGTCGGCGGAAGCTTCAGGATACCTGGCTGATGAAGAGAGAGAGTGCGTTAAGTTATGCAACGAGTTTTCAGACAGAAGTCTTTTTAAGATTTTTTCCAGGGAAGCCACAGTAAAAGATTTTCTTGCCTGCGTTACACAAGAAAAGATTGAAAAGTATATAAGACCATACATCGAAAGAAGAATATATAAAATCCTGACAACAGCAAGGGACGAAGCGATTCCCTGTTTTTCCAGGAACTCCGGTACAGACACATTGCATGATTCCGATCAGCTTCATTTTTGCAGGGAAACGACTCTGCCGGTTTTCAGATTTGACCGGATTAATGAACAGGTTTTTTACTCACTGAATATTGAAGCAGAAGACAATATTATTGAACTTAGAGAAAAACCAGCGTACATTTTGTGTATCTCACCGTGTCTTATCCGTATAAGGAACCGGATTTTCTTCATTTCAGACATTGACGGGCTTAAGCTGAAGCCCTTTCTCCTGAAAGAACATATTTTAATACCACAAAAGAGTGAACTTAGTTACTTTTCAGGCTTTGTCCTGAATATGGTAAACAGATTTAAGGCTGAAGGAACTGCCATACGCATAATCATTTCTCCACCGGACAAAAAGGCTCTCCTGAATTTAGAAAACGGTTTCAAAGGAACACCTGTGCTAATCCTCCAATTTCAATATTCAGCCGGCAGAATATTTGCAAATGATACAGATAATTCATTTACCACTTTTGAAAGTGATTCAGGAATTTACGTTTACAGGAAACAGCTCAGGGATCATCAATGGGAGGCAAAGTGCAGGGAAAAGCTTGGAGAAATGGGATTCTTTGCAGACGATGACATACATTTTTATAATTATAACCAGAACCTGAGACCAGAAGATGGTGATCCTTATTCTTTGCTGGAAGCCGTTAACCGTAATTATTCTGAAATTATTGAATCCGGTTTCGTTCTCACTTCCGGTCTTATCAGAAACTTTAACCTGAAATCTGTCAGCATTGAGATCAGCAGCCGGGTAGAAAGTGACTGGTTTGATTTGCACGCAATTATTAAAATCGGAGAGTGGGAAATTCCGTTTATCCGTTTCAGGAGAAATATACTTGATAATATACGGGAATATGAATTACCTGACGGATCCTTTGCAATTCTTCCGGAATCATGGTTCGGGGAATACAGGTCAATGTTTGAGTTTGGTAAAATTTCAGGAGACTCACTTATAATTCACAAGCAGCATTTTGCACTTCTTCCGGGTGTAATAAAGGAGAAAGAAGATGAAGAACACAGGAAGCTGAAAAAACTGCTAAACCCCAAAGATTTACAGACCATTAATCCTCCCATGGGACTTACATGCGAAATGAGGCCATACCAGGTGGACGGGCTTAACTGGATGTACTGGCTTCAGACCTCGGGGCTTGGCGGATGCCTGGCCGACGATATGGGCCTCGGAAAGACGGTGCAGACCATAGCTCTCCTTCAATATAATATTGAGAGCATCAAGCCCCGGTCAGGTCCCGGCGTGATCACTTCACTTACGCTTTTTGACCCCCCTGCGCAAAGGCTGACATCTCTGATCATTGTCCCTGCTTCCCTCATCTATAACTGGCAAAATGAGATTAAAAGGTTTGCCCCCGGAATGAATATATTCTGTTACACAGGTATTAACCGGAAAAAAGCATCGGGCCTTTTCCATACTTTTGATATAATATTGTCCAGTTATCATACTGTAAGACAGGATATCGAACTGATCATCCCGTTCAGGTTCCATTATATCATACTTGACGAGAGTCAAGTGGTAAAGAATCCGGCCTCCCGGCTTTTCAGTTCCGTTTCACGTCTGAATTCTGACCACCGGCTGGTCCTGACGGGAACACCGGTCGAAAACTCGCTTACGGATCTCTGGACACAGATGAGCTTTATCAACCCCGGTTTACTGGGTCCTCTTGAATTCTTCCGCAGGGAATTCTCCGGACCGATCGTCAGAAAAAATGATGAACAGAGGGAGCTTAAACTGAAAAGGATAATCAGACCATTCATACTGAGAAGGACCAAAGAGATGGTTGCCTCCGATCTTCCCCCGGTATCCGAACAAACGGTCTTCTGTGATATGACTGAGGAGCAGGCAGGGATCTACGAGAAAGAAAAATCAGCAGTACGAAATCTGATAATAGGAAACAAAGGTTCCGCGCAAAAGCAGAAAACCGCTATTGAGATCCTCCAGGGGCTTACGAGACTCAGGCAGATATCGAACCACCCTGTCCTTGCCGATGAAGATTATTCAGCTGATTCAGGGAAGTTTGAAAGAGTAGTTCAGGATATTGAGAGTGTAATCTCTGAAGGGCACAAAATACTTGTCTTCTCATCATTTGTAAAGCACCTGAACATATATGTAAACGCACTTTCTCACAGGGGGATCTCATTCTCAATTCTCACGGGAGCCAGTACGAACAGGGAAAAAATTGTTAACAGCTTTCAGGATGACCCGTCAAGAAAAGTATTTCTTATCTCCATTAAAGCCGGAGGCCTGGGGCTTAATCTTACTGCAGCCGATTACGTTTTCATACTCGATCCATGGTGGAACCCGGCAGCGGAACTCCAGGCGAGGAACAGGGCTCACCGCATCGGGCAGGATAAGAGCATTTTTGTATATAAATATGTTTCCACAGGTACTATTGAGGAAAAGATCATAAGGCTTCAGGAAAGGAAATCGAAACTCGCGGAATCATTCATTACAGCCGGCAACCCACTCCAGGATTTCAGCACAGAACAGATTCTGGATCTTATAGGGTAAGATTACCTTCTCAAATCATCAGAGGATTAAAATTCAATTTACATTTACACCCTATCGTGTCCCGGAATTTAATACTATTCTGTAACTTTAAGGCTTATTCATGGAAGATGGAAGTCCAACTGTCAGATATCAGAAAATCA
>DNOQ01000439.1 GCA_003501665.1 Bacteroidales bacterium
ACGGTGCTGTGGGGATGCTGTATAATTACGGACCTATCGGAAATCCAAATAATGTCTACAATAAGGATTTTATCTATGTCCATGTGGGGAATGAGGCGGTGACTGACATTTTCGCCGGGACCGGCAAGTCGCACGATAAGGTGATTGCTTCAATCAGGGAAAATCTGATACCCTCATCATTCAATACCGGTAAAACCGTCACAATAAAAATGACAACTGAACATTTTCCCGACGGTCGGGGAAGCAACATAATAGGTCTGCTGAAAGGGACCGATCCGGTTTTGAGTAAGGAAGTAATTATAATCGGAGCGCATCTCGATCATCTGGGTCGTTGTTATGAAATAATCCCGGGGGCAAATGACAACGCCTCGGCGGTAGCTGTAATGATGGGTGTGGCAAAGGCTCTTACTGAGCATAATATCAGGCTGAAGAGATCGGTGCTGTTCCTTTCTTTTGGAGCTGAGGAGCAGGGTATAATAGGATCAAAAGCTTATCTTGAAAATCCTGTGTTCCCGCTTGAAAAGAGTATTCTCCTGAACATGGACGGAGTGGGGATCGGTCATGCCATAAATGCCAATGCAGGCCGCAATTTTCCTGAATTATGGAAATTTGTTGAAGAAGCAAATGAAAAATATATCCACCGGCCGCTATCAACTAATTATTTTTCCAACCTTGGTCGTCCCAGGCTCGATGCCGCAAGATTTATTAGTGCCGGTGTCCCCTCCCTGAGTTTTGCAACATACGGTTCACGGAATAATTACCATCTCCCGGGAGATAATAGTGACATCATAAAACCTGAGATAATGGAAGATATGGCACAGCTACTGTTCATGACAGTGTTTAATCTGGGCAATTACGATGGTTCCCTTCGCCCTGAGCTCTGAGCTCTGCGCCCTGAGCTCAGAGCTTTGCGCTCTGAGCTCTTTGCCGGCAATAAACCAGATTATAGGATTCAATGGGGAATTTTTCTTCTGAATAATCTTTCGAGAAAGGATTTCTTTTTCCGTTCAGTTTTATAATATTCCTCAATTTCTTTCTTTTTAAGGATGTCCAGCAGCTTATCCAGAAAGTTATCCTCTTTAAAATCAGGACAATCGAGGGCTCCTTCCAGTTCAGGAGGTAAATCAGTGAATGGTGCAATAAACTGTTTAGCGGTTTCGGGATGCGATTCGATCTTTTTAATTGTCAATGCCACAAGGGGCAAAGCCAGAGCGCTCCCTGTGCCATGGGATGAGCTGTTAAAATGTATAACCGGTGATGAAGCACCTGCTCTCGCAACTATAGTTAGTTTTGGATTGAAAGCTGCAAACCAGGCATCGGCATAGTTCTGAGATGTTCCTGTTTTGCCGGCAAAAGGGGAGTTTACACCATGGACCGTTCTCATTGAGGTTCCGGTACCTTCAATAACTGCTTTCTGTAGAATGGCGCTTATAAACTCGCAGGATCTTCCGGAGAGGACTTTCGGAAATACCCTGTCCGGATCATTGAGATAAATAATATTGCCATCAGGTGCAATAATTGATGCTATTGACCAGGGTTTTACTTTAAACCCGCCATTTGCGAATGACGAATAGGCCGCGGCAATTTCCGCTAAACTGGCTTCAGGAGTTCCCAGGGCGAGTGCAGGGGTATTTTTCAGGGGAAAGGAAAATCCCATTTCTCTCCACAATGAATCGAATTTTTCGAAACCGAGTTTGAGGAAAAGATTGAAAGTGGGAATATTCATCGATCTGGCCAGCGCCCCGGCAAGTGAGTATTTGCCGCCGTAGGTATGGTCAAAATTCTCAGGGCTCCAGTCCTTATATTCTGAAAGGACAAGAGAATCATTGTCGAGATACTGACAGGGTTGCATTCCTTCCTCAAAAGCCAGAGCGTAAAGGATGGGTTTGAAAACAGAGCCAAGCTGCCTTCTGGCAAGTATCTGGTCATAGGGCTGGGTAATAAAATCTATTCCGCCCACCCATGCCTTTATGGCCCCGGAATGCGGATCAATTGCGAGCAGGCCGGCATGAAGTGTGGTCAGAGCACGCCTGATGCTATCTCTTACCGATACAGAGTCGGTATATGATCCTTTCCAGTCGAAGATCATCTGACGGTTTATTTCATCAGCCCTGTGAGAAAGGTTTTTCTCATTCAGAATGGCTTCTGTTATTTCAGTGAGTTTTATTTTACCGGCAGGTGTGCTGTATTGATCCCGGAGACGTTTCTGCATACCTCCAAGATGAGCGGCGAAGGATTGTCTTGCAAAACTCTGAAGAGTCAGGTTCAGTGTCGTTGTAATAATAAGACCATCTTTCTCCGGATCCCATCTCTTACCCGAAGAAGAGGCAATATTGTTAAGTATCTCATTTACCTCTCTTTTCACCTGAACCAGAAAATAATCCGCAGTTCCTTCAGATTCAGCTTTCCTGTAATTGAGGGTCATCGGTAAACCTGTCAGTGAGTCGGCAACAGCAGATTCCAGGTAGTTATATTTTTCCATTTGTCTCAGAACAACATTTCTCCTGGTCATTGCATTTTCAGGATTTAATGCCGGATTATAACGGGTGGTCGCTTTGAGCATACCGATCAACAATGCCGATTCTTCAATCCTGAGTGTTTCGGTTATTTTATTGAAATATCTTGCTGCAGCTGCATCAATACCATAGATGTTTTCTCCGAACGAAACAGTATTCAGATAGAGAGTAAGGATCTCTTCCTTTGTAAATGTCTTTTCAACTCGCCGGGCAATGATTGCTTCCCGCGATTTGTTAACGATAAGCGAAAGCCCGCCATTCCCGTTTCTGCCAAACATGTTCTTTGCCAGTTGCTGAGTTATTGTGCTTCCTCCTCCCGATTCTGATCTGTTCAACAAAAGGGTTTTCAGCAAAACCCTTAAAAGACTCCTTGAATCAACACCTTCATGTTCAAAGAAACGGACATCTTCTGTTGCAATCAGTGCATTTACGAGGTTTACGGGCAGTTGTTCATAAATGACATTAGTACGATTTTCGGAATAGAACTTACCTATCNNGCAAACCTTCTGAAGATAATACTCTTGATGCCTCCGCATTCTTAAAATTACGAAGCTCCTCTGAGGTTTGAAGATGTCCGAAAGCTTCGCAATATACCAGGATAAAAAAGATAAACGGTATTGTGATAAGAACCACAACGGCTATTATGACTGATTTCCATATCTTATTCATACGGTAAAATGGCACACGATTTAAACGGGGAAAAAGGCCTGATGGTATTCATTTGCTTTTACGCAGGATATTGGTTACTTATCAAGCTCTTTCAGAGGAATTTAAACTTGGTATATGATTGCTTTGATCTGCCATCAGGTAATTTATTAAAAATAATTCCCATATTTATACCGCCATATAGCAGACCTTTTTGATGGAAAAACCTTTCAGACACAAAATTCCCGTTACTGTTCTGTTAATATTTATAATACAATTGATTATATCTAATTGTACAAAAAGAGTTTATCCTGGACCGGCATTTGCGAATATTGAAACTCATGCTGAAAGATCCGGGCTGAAAAAATTTCTTGATTCCGGTATTGAGAAAGAATTAACAGTAGGAAATACGCACCCTGACGCGATTATTAAAACAGCCGGGCAATATCTTGGAGTGCCTCATTGCATGGGAGGTACAACAACCAGATGCATGGATTGTTCGGGATTACTTGTTACTGTATTTGCAAAGCATGGCATAATCCTTCCGCATAACTCGGAAGAACAGGCCAGATATGGTAGAATAATTACCGGTATGAATGAACTCATAAAAGGGGATCTGGTTTTTTTTATACGATCATATAAAACAAACCGGTTCATTACTCATTCAGGCATATATTCAGGTAATAATGAATTCATTCATACCTCTTCAGGCAAGGGAGTAACTGTAACATC
>DNOQ01000183.1 GCA_003501665.1 Bacteroidales bacterium
CGGGTTCATCAGGGACCGATTCAATTTTAGAAAGGTCGAGCCTGGGATTTGTCTTTAATATCCGTGTATTTTTTATCAGTCCGTGTCGGTTTCCGTTGATTTCCCTGTCTTTTTCAATCAGGATCTCAAAAAGCCTTACCGTTGTGCGTGCGTCACCTGAAGCCCTGTGTCTGTCATTCAGCGGGATTTTTAATTCCCTGCAGATATTTCCCAGACTGTATGACCGGTATCCGGGAAATAATCTTCTGCTTAATGAAACTGTATCGAGAAGATTCCTTTTGTAATTGTATCCCAGCGATTTGAATTCCTGTCTGATGAATGAATAATCAAACCTTGCATTATGTGCAACGAAAGTTCTGCCTTCTGTCAGCTCAACTACCGCCCGTGCTATTTCATAAAACCGTGGCGCATCCTCTACCATCTCATTCGTTATCCCCGTCAGATTGGTAATAAAATATGGTATGTTCCTTTCAGGATTCACCAATGTTGAATATTCGCCGGTGATCTTTTCACCATCATGAAGGTAAATCGCAATTTCCGTTATTTTTTCAAGCCTTGCACTACCCCCGGTGGTCTCAATATCGATTATTGCATACATTTCAGGATCAGCACCGACAAAACAATCACGAATATAATGAGAAAAGCGGGCAGAGTTATTATTAGTTGTAATTTTGTTGACAAAAATATCCTGCTATGAACGAGTGTTTCGGAAAGAAATTCATATTGAACGGTAAACTGGAGAATGCGCATTCATTTGACAATTCAACGGTATACGAGGGTGATTCCGTGTATGAGGTTATCAGGGTAACAAGGAACAATCCCGTATTCTTCCACGATCATATGGAACGTCTTGAGTCGAGTGTCAGAATTCAGAAGAAGCAGATGATTGCTGATATTACTGCAATTAAGAAAGATATTATCAGACTTACAAAATCCGATCGCAAGAAAGAAGTTAACCTGAAGATCGTTTTTAATTACAACAAGAATTCATTCAACTATCTTATTTATTATATAGAACCTATCTATCCTTCCGAAAAACAATACAGAGAAGGGGTCAGAGGAATATTGTTCTATGCTGAAAGAAAAGACCCCGGATCAAAAGTGATCAATCATAAGCTGAGATCATCCATTTTTCACAAGCTTATACTCGAAGGAGGTTATGAAGCACTTCTGGTGAATGAAAAGGGACAGATAACGGAAGGCAGCCGGTCAAATATCTTTTTTCTCAGGAAAGATACTTTATACACGGCACCCGATAATTTGATCCTTTGTGGCATAACCCGGAAGCATATACTTGATATCTGTGCAGAAAATAGTATCAGAGTTAAGCTTATATGTGTAAAAGCCGACCGGATTACCGATTATGAATCAGTTTTCATGACAGGGACCTCTCCTGTGGTATTGCCTTTCTCACAGATAGATGAAAATTTATTCAATGTCAGTATTCCGCTTATTGAAGAACTGCGAAGATTGTATATTATAAAAGCTGAGGAAAGTATCAATCGTTTCAGATCAGAATAAGACAGCATGCTCACTGATAAACCGGTTAAATTTCAAATATCAGTTTTTGATTGAGGATGAGAAATATGTGAAATTCCTGTATATCTGTGTGCCGCAGTGTATGCAGTTGCCTTTCCTGTCGAGATCCTGAACTTTTATATTATATCCGCTTCTTTTCGTTACTAATTTACCGCATTCAGGACACCTTGTATTTTGTCCGCTCCCCGACACCATATTCCCCACATATACATATCTGAGGTAAGTTGAAGCAATCTCTGCAAGTCTTAATAGCGTTGCTCCAGGTGTCGAGGGATCTTCTCTTTTATACATCGGGAAATACCTGCTCAGATGAAACGGAACATCTTTTCCAAGCTCCCGGGCTATCCATTCAGTTTCCATTGCCATTTCATCCTCGGTGTCATTCTGACCCGGTATGATAAGAGTCGTTATTTCCAGATGCTTACCGGAATTTGCTATCATTCTGAGAGAATCCTTGACCGGCTCCAGCTCAGCACCTGTAAGATGCCGGTAAAAGTCATTGTTAAAGGCTTTCAGATCTATGTTGAAAGCATCCGTAAACGAAATGATTTCTTCGAGTGGCTCCTTATTGACAAAACCGTTGCTTACCATGACAGTGCGAAGACCTCTCTTTCTGGCTTTTATTGCAGTATCCCTTATAAATTCAAACCAGATCACAGGTTCATTATATGTAAATGCAATGCCTATGTTGTTCAACGCATTAAGGGCACTCTCTATGATTGTTTCAGGCTCACTTTTTGAAGTAAATCCTGCGGCTGTCCGCTGTGAAATATTGTAATTCTGGCAATAATCACATCTCATGTTGCATCCATAAGATCCGATTGAAAGGATATTTGTACCCGGATAAAAATGGTAAAGAGGCTTTTTTTCGATCGGATCAAGTGCATAACCCGAGATGACGCCATAAGTCAGCAGTTCAATTGAACCTGCGGAATTTTTTCTTACTCCGCATATTCCTGTTTTGCCATTAGCAATCAGACAGTTATGCGGACAAAGTATGCACTGGATCTTATCTCCTGCCTGTTTGAAAAGAGTGGTCATCAGTTTTATGATCAGGAATGTAAAATTACACATAAAACCTGACAAGCAAGTATATGTGTAATTATTAAGGTGAACCATGTCCCGACTGTATTGATACCTGTAGGGGTATTGGTTTATACCATAAAACAATTAAATTAGCCACATGGAAAATTCGTAGGGGCATTGCATGCAATGCCCACTCAACGAATATTGCCATGCAATACCCCGGTTATCGTAGGGCATTGCATGCAATGCCCGTACAATATAATATAGATGAATATGAAAATTTCGAAAAAATTTGCGGTTGTTTCGGTTTTTACAATAATGTCAGTTAGTATAATCTGTAGCCAGTCATTGGATAGCTGGAAAGCATCAACCGAATTATCAGACAAGCTGACAAAATCACGCTCCGGAATAAATTATTATGAAGATAAAGTCCCGGCTTACACGCTTCCTGATGTATTGGCCGGTTCTTCAGGAAAACGGATAACTTCAGCCGGCAAATGGAAGAAATTCCGTCGACCTGAGGTACTGGAACTCTTCAGGGAAAATGTTTATGGAAGAGTCCCCTCAACACCCTTTTTAAAATCCTTCAGAATTGTAAATGAGGACAGGAATGCCATGAATGGTGATGCCACACTTAAGCAGGCAGATATTACAATAGATTCAGAAGGTAAATCGCTGGTGATACATCTTATATTGTTTGTCCCCAATAAGGTTAAAAAACCTGTACCTGCATTTCTTCTGATAAACAACAGGGATATTTCCAATATTGATCCGACCCGCAAGGTTAAAAGTGAGTTCTGGCCGGCTGAGGACGTTATTGCCAGGGGTTACGCTATTGCGGCATTCTATAATGCAGATGTGGATCCGGATAATTATGATGAGTTTAAGAACGGAATACACGAAGTTCTTGACAGGGGGAGAGGGCC
>DNOQ01000401.1:0-2485 GCA_003501665.1 Bacteroidales bacterium
ACAGGGAATCGGTTTGCCCCATTTCCCGTAGGGAATTAACACATATTGATTAAAATCTCGATCGTTTAAAAATATTATCCGGTAAATATTTTTATACCGGCTTGAATATATAACGCTCATCATAATCAACCTCAAAAACCTTCAGAAATCCTGAATATTCTTCAATAAACGACTTTATAGAATGATGCTGCTCCTGATTTTCAATATAATGTACAATATCCGGGATTTGGGATTTACCATATGAGAAAGCCCCAAATCCCTCCTGCCACGAGAATTTTCCCATCACAAATCTGTTTTCGTTAATCCATTTTGATGAACTGCGTTTGACATGATACATCAGATCCGAGGGAGATTGTTTCGGACTCATGCTCACGAGCACATGAACATGGTCAGATATCCCGTTAATTGCGAATGGTTTGTGACCCTGCTGAATGATAATACCATTCATATACTTATAAAGATCGTTTTTCCATCTGTCCTGGATCAGGCAGAGGCGGTCCTGAACCGCAAAAATGTAATGAATGTACAATTGGGTGTAGGTATTAGCCATAACTGAAATGATTATTTCCCGAATAAAAATATACAAACAGAAAGTAAAATTCAAAACGGAAAGTAAAATTCAGTCCCAATAGCTGCGAAAGGATGATTTTATCTTACTCTTTCCACCTCAATCCAAAGGGGCAGGATCCTTTTTGACCCTATCTGGTAAAAAGGAATAAAGTCGCAATCCATTTGAGGATATTTAATATTATTCATCGCCAGGATTGTTAATCCCTCCTGTAGATTTCTTTTCTGATTAATTATAGTACCTGTTTCGATCATCATCTGCCCTCCTTCCCGGAGCGGATTCAGAAAATGACACCTTATACTATATGTACCTTCCTGAATTGTAACTCTCCATTTTCCAAAAATCTCCTCCTGCGTCCAGATACCCCTGTCTCCTTCTGCATCGTTCCTGTTAAGACAGACCGGATTTTCAACCGGACTGCCTATAATAATTCTCTGAGGATCGGTGAGATTTGGTGAACTTAACAGATCCTGAAAATGGAGATCCAGCTCTTTCTTTAAGGAGGTTGCCTTTGATAAATTGCCTCTTATAATGTTATTCTGTTCATACGGATCCCGCTCAATATCATATAACTCAAAATCAGCCGGTTCCGAATCAAAATCCGTATGACCGACAAGCTTGTAACTTCCATTCAGTAAAGCAACATTGTTATATAATTCAGGGTATTTTCTTGTCCAGTAAAAGAACAGTGATCTCTCTTTCCATGTTACATCCTCTCCTTTCATGAGCGGGACGAGACTTTTTCCGTCGATTTTTCTGTCTGAAGGGAGGCTGGCATTGCATAATTCAGCCAGTGTTGGAAGTATATCTATGTTAGCTGAAGTAGTATTTATATCCATACCATCTTTTTTTAGTTGTGGATATTTAATGAAAAACGGGACCCTCACTCCTCCCCTGTAAACGGAACTTTTAAGTCCCCTCATTCCGGCATTATACCGTGTTTGCTGAGGACCATTGTCCGTCATAAAGATCAATATTGTATTTTCATCAAGGTTCAGTTCATCAAGCCTTTGTAATACTTTTCCAATGTTGTCATCGATATTCCGGACCATTGCATAAACCTTCCTGGCATCTTCCTTATTGTTTTCATTCATGGGAGCAAATGGTCTGTTATCACTTTCAAATCCTGAAGACGGATCAATATCCCGGAACATTGAATAATATTCACCCGGAACCTGCAGAGGTGTATGAGGGGCATTGAAAGAGAGGTAACAGAAAAATGGTTTATTCCTGTTTTCACTAATGAAATCCAATGTCAGATCTGTAAAGATATCCGAGCAATAACCGGTATATGATTGTTTCTTTCCGTTATGCCACAAAACCGGATCGAAATAACTGCTGTCGCCTTTAAAAAAAGTTGTGAAGTCTCCGGGCTGGCCCATTCCACCGCCCAGATGAACCACTGATTCATCGAATCCCTGGTCTCCCGGACGACAGGGGTAGTTGTCGCCGAGGTGCCATTTACCGAATATCCCGGTATGGTATCCCTTTTCCTTAAGGATCTCGGCAATCGTGATTTCGTTTGCAGCCATAATTGCACCACCGTTATAGGTGTCATGCACTCCGGTCCGCAGAGAATAGCGGCCGGTCATTAGAGACGAACGGGTGGGTGCTGAAACAGGACAAACATAAAAATTTGTAAACCTGACACTTTCACCTGCCAGTCTGTCGATATTGGGTGTCTTCAGGTGAGGATTCCCCGTATAGCTCAGATCTCCATAACCCTGATCGTCTGTTATTATCAGAAGCACATTCGGAGATGGTTTCTTCTGGCAACCCAGGATAGTAATCGCAACCGCAGGAAGAATTAAAAGCTTCAGTCTTCTATCCATGATTTTTTTAAGCCCAATTTAAAGTATTTTTTTCTTTCGGGCTTCTTATTAATAATAATTTATATCTGTTGCCTGCTTCTCCCAC
>DNOQ01000401.1:2512-3708 GCA_003501665.1 Bacteroidales bacterium
AACTCTGAAACCCTGCCTGGAACTGTAACCATTCCTTAATTCATGTAACTGTTTTGTAACCAAAGCTTAATACTCCCTTAACTGCTTATACGCCATTAAGGGTATAACTTTGCTCCCAATAAATAAAGTCAGAAAAATCACAAATAAATTAAGAGAATTATTATGAAACAAATCCTTTTTTATGTATTAATTGTATCGATGTTCATTCTTACAGATTGCAAGAAGGAGTATGAAATGCCATCGGTTACCGCACCAGGGAGCATAACAAATGTAGAGGTAACAAAGACGGCTGACCTGACCTTCAGTTTTAATGCGGAGGGTGGCTATAAATCCTCTACAATAGTTGCCACCGGTGGTAATGCAGTTATCAAGACAAACGCAACACCCGGATCAACTGCAGGTAATTTAATTGTGACCTTTACTGCAGGGGCAACACCCGGAGCAGGCTCTGTCACACTTTCAGTTATGGATAATCAAAGTCAGGCACAATCGGCTACTGCAGTATTAACAATATATGAGGAAGGTGCACCAAATGTAACAGTCCCTTCTATTACTGCGGTAACAGTAACCAGATCAGTAGATCTTACTTTCCAATATAATTCTGAGGGAGGGTATAAATCATCAACACTTGCAACAACAGGAGGAACTGCAGTTATTAAAAGTGACGGAACTGCAGGTTCAAACTCGGGTAATATTGTAATAACTTTTACAGCAGCCAGACTGGTTGGGGCAGGTTCAGTTAACATAACAATAACCGACAATAACAACAAAACAGGCAATGGTGTAGCTGTTTTAAATATTGAGGCGTTTCCTACTACTTCTGTTACAGCCAATATTTCTGCAAACACTACCTGGGAAACAGGTAAAATATATATTCTGGAAGGACGTATTGCAGTATTGTCGGGTGTTACTCTGACCATCCAACCGGGTGTTATAATAAAAGGGCGGGAAGGTTCCGGGTCTAATGCCACAGCTCTGATGGTTGCACGTGGCGGGAAACTAATTGCGGAAGGCACTTCTGCCGCACCAATTATTTTCACATCAGTCGTTGATCAGATCGTTCCGGGAGAAATAGCAAGCCCAAATATCGATCCAACTGTTGACGGTTTGTGGGGTGGCCTGATAATCCTGGGAAAAGCTCCTATATCAGCAGATGCCAATGCAATGCAGATAGAAGGGATCCCTGCTTCAGACGC
>DNOQ01000185.1 GCA_003501665.1 Bacteroidales bacterium
CCTTATTCAGAGGACCCGTTGAATGGCTTTAGCACCGTTAGTTTTCAGGGGTTCTTGAGATTTTATAGTTGAGTGGAACCGTCTCAAAATAACCGAAAACAAAATGCAGCATAACTCAACTGTTAATGCTGGTATGATGGTGAAAACCTTGTAACCAGGATTTCTTTTTATTGTATCGTAATGCATTGAGATTCACAGAGTCCCTTTCAGGGGCTTAAATAATCTGTATTATTATAATTCAATCCCAGGTGAGTCCATTCCGTATTCCTTTTCAAGATTGAAGACGTAGAACTGGTAATAATCTCGGTACTTAACCTGGAGTATGCCTGGCATTTTAGGCGGTACTACTCAGACCAGGGATATGCGGTTGCGGAAATAAATGCGCGAAAAAAAGATAAGGACTATGGCGTCAGCAAAATCCTATGGCACCCTGAGATCGGAGACAGGTAAGAAGTATTGTAAAGTTTATTAATAAGTCTTATCTTTTCATGAACTTTCGTTCAATTTATTATTCATTATTTATTACCAAAATTCAGGGAGAGGGCACAAGATGAAAACAACCGACCATGTCGAATGCAGCATTGGAGGCCCACCCAAATCCTGCGATCTTGCGGAAGAGAATCTGGAGCCGGGTCTGGATTGGAACATGTGGCTAGGTCCGGTCCCATTGCGTCCTTATAATTCGATACTTAGCCCCCGTGGAGTACATAATCATTTTCCACTCTGGCGTTCCTACAGGGAATACGGTACCGGAGGCATAGGCGACTGGGGTGCCCACCATCTGGACATTGCTCAGTGGGGGCTTGGAATGGATGATAGTGGCCCTGTCGAGGTTCGTTTCATCGGTGATGAAGCAGCACTGGTATACTCAAATGGTGTTACAGTTATCCGGAGGCAGGGTGATTTTGGTGTTCACTTCTTCGGCAGCGATGGAGAAGTCATGGTAGACCGTGGTAAATTCAGGGTGATAGTCAAAGGCAAAACTATCGCTTCCTATGCAGGCTCCGGGGATAAACATACTAATTGCCCGGCAGAAGTTGAGAAGGCTGAGAAGCTGTTACTTAATAACGCGGGCACCAGGTTATATGAAAGCAAATCACATTACGAAGATTTCCTGTCATGTGTCGCGAGCCGTAAGAAGCCGGTTGCAAACGAACAGATTGGTGGCCGCTCAGTAATTTGCTGTCATCTTATGAATCAACTTTATTTCAATAACACCAGTATGAAATGGGATCCGGCCAAATTCAGTTTTACAGGAGGGACAGGAACCCCATCTTGGCTTACAAGTAATTACAGAGATTGGAAGAAGACGAAGTAGGTAGAAGTATGTATGACAATGTTCCCGTTTCTAATTAACTTTATCTTTGCAAACCAATAAGTTTAACATCATTAATTATGAAAAAGCTGACTGCATTAATTTTTCTTCTTTTTATAATTGAATTTTCGTGCCTTGCACAAGATAAAAAGATCAATATACTTGTATTTTCCAGGACCTTGGGATTCAGGCATAATTCCATTTCATCCGGCCTGAAAATGATGAGCGATCTGGCACAGGAAAGAAAATGGATCCTTACTGCCACTGAAAATCAAAGAACATATCGGTTGTGCGGTGGATTGGGCGGCTAAAAGAAATTTTTAGGTGATACTTACCACAGCTTCTCCCCGAATTCCCATCCTTTCCGGACCGGTTCCTTTATATACTTATCAAAATCAGGATGATTTGTTACTTTCATATTATCCGAATCATATTCGATCCTGGTATTTAGTCTTTGTGCCAGAACACCTAACAATGACATTTCAGTAAGACGGGCAGAATATTCAAATTGAGATCCCGGCAAAGGCCCTTCTTCCTTTATGGCAGCGATCCATTCTGCATGAGGGGCTTCTTCTTTAACCCTCGGAATTGTTTGTGCGGGCATGTTCTGAGTAAATTTCACCCAGTCTTCTTCAGGAATAAGTAGTCTGGGATTATTGGGCCTGCCTCCGGTCATCAGTGACACTTTATCTCCAACCATGATCATACCGGATGCCGGAAGTTCAGCCAGGCCCCACTCCTTGAGATTTTCCGGTTTGATACCTCCTTCATACCAAAGCAGGGTGACAGGAGGTTTATTGCCACGGGCTTCAAATTTAAATTCAAGTACAGATTGATCTGAGACAAATCCTTCCGGGGAGGGTGTTCTTAATACCGGATCAATGCTTACCGGCATTCCAGGATCAAGTGACCAGAATGGTGCATCAAGGGTATGACAGGCCCAGTCGCCAAGCTCCCCGTTTCCTAATTCATACCAGCCTCTCCAGAAACGCGGAACAAAATACCGGCTATATGGCCTGAAAGCAACCGGCCCCAGCCAGAGATCCCAATCCAGTCCTTCCGGGACAGTTTCTTCCCGGGGAGGATAAGAATCAGGTTTAAGAAAGTATCCTGTCTCCTTAAACTCAGGTCCGTTGAACCATGCCAGTACCTCCCTCACTTCTCCGAGTATTCCTGCATCATACCACTCCTTAACCTGACGTATTCCGTTTGTGGCATGGCCCTGATTACCCATCTGGGTGATCACCTTATATTTCTTCGCAGCTTTTCTCAGAGTCCTGAGTTGCCAGATATTGTGAGCAAGAGGCTTCTCAACCAGTACATGCTTACGCAATTCCATGGCAGCCATGGCAGCGGCAAAATGGGTATGATCAGGTGTTGAAATAATAACGGCATCAATATCTCTGTGCATTTTATCAAACATTACACGAAAATCCTTAAACCGTCTGGCATCGGGGAATGTCTTGAAACCCTCTGCTGCAGCAGTCATACTTACATCACACAATGCAAC
>DNOQ01000429.1 GCA_003501665.1 Bacteroidales bacterium
TTCCGACATTCCGTAAGAATCCCGCCGGTGGAGGCAAAGGCCACGGACCATATATATTTTTCCAATCCCTCCGCTATGGAGAAAATCCATAGCTTCACCAGCAGCTACACTTGAACCATGCTGGATATGCATCTTGTATTTAATCCCGGCTTCAACCATTTTCCTTCCTTCAAAAATATTATGGCATACCGGTTTTTCTACATACACATGCTTGCCGGCCTGGCAAGCCCATATAGTTGCTAGTGCGTGCCAGTGATTCGGAGTGACTATGGATACTGCCGTTATGTCCCTGTCATCGAATACTCTCCGCAAATCCCACTCAGTCAGGGGTTTGTCTCCTGTTTTGTCCATTATTGTCCTGGAACGTGATTCGAAAAGCCGTTCATCAGGATCACAGATTGTTTTAATCCTTACATTATGGCTCTCCCTGAGGTTGCACCATCTGTCAATGTGTACGTTTCCCTGGTTTCTAATACCTATTACTGCGACATTTATGCGTTCATTTGCTCCTATTATTGAATCATAGGCTTTAGGATTCATTCCGATACCGCCAATGGCTATACCTGTTGTACCCTGAGTGGTGTTTTTTATTAAATCTCTTCTCTTTGTCATTTTGGTTCTTCTGCTTTTATTGTTAACTGGCTGTAATCTGTCATAACCAATTTATTTGAAGCTATACTTTGTCAGGTATAATATAAGGCTTACGGTATCCTTCCGGTCTCGTCAGTAATGTATTTGCATCACGATCATTTATAAACCTTTCTTTGGTGCCGTCAAAATGGAGTTCCCGTCCGCCGAGACGATACGAAATATTTGCCAGGTGAGCCAGTGAAGCTGAATAATGTCCCCCGAGGATCGGATTGATAAGGTCCTGGTCTCTTCCGGACCGTATAACTTCTATAAAATTGGCAAATGAACTGCCAATACCTCCTCTGAGATCTTTTAGATCCTGCTGGCTTATTTTTTCTTTCAGATTTGCACCGGCAAAAGGTTCTTTTTCCCATTTGCGGAATGCTTTCCAGCCCCCACTGTATTCTATATACCCTTCAGTTCCGTAGAACAAATTTCCGATGGATGTATTATTGCTGCCTTCTGCATTTGTATACCGGCCTCTGGTATCGAATACTAACATTTTTCCATCGGCATACTTGAATAATGAAGTCTGTGTATTAGGTGTTTCCTGTGCACATTCATTGCGATCAATACCATATATATCCCCAAAAGAACAGATCCACACCGGATGTTCATCTTTTTTAAGTCCGACACGTGCAGCATGCAATTGATGAGGTCCCTGATTGCCTGTATCTCCGTTTCCTGTATCCCAGAACCAGTGCCAGTTATAATGGGTCCTCTTTGCGTTATAAGGCCGCCATGGAGCAGGTCCCAGCCACATATCATAATGAAGCGATGCAGGAGGTTCGGCGTCTGGCGCTATTCCGAATGATTCACGGGGTTTTAAGCAAAGGCCGCGTGCCATGTAAACATCACCGATTCCTCCGCTATGAAGGCAATCCATAGCTTCGCCGGCAGCGACAGCTGATCCATGCTGAATATGTACCTTGTATTTTATGCCTGCCTCCACCATTTTCCGGCCTTCAAAAATATTATAGCTTACCGGTTTTTCAACATAAACATGCTTGCCGGCCTGGCAGGCCCATATAGTTCCCAGTGCATGCCAGAAGTTGGGGGTTGCAAACGAAACGGCATGAATATCCTTGTTGGCAAAAACCTTACGCATATCCCATTCTGCTGAGGGTGTGAAACCTGATCTCTCCTGTACTGTTTTAACAGCTGTTGGCCAGAACATTTCATCAACATCACAGATGTTAAGGATCCGGACATTATGGCTGTCTTTCATCCCGCAATAAGCGGAAAGATGAGCAGAACCTCTTCCACCGACCCCAATTACAGAGATATTTATGCGTTCATTGGCGCCAATGACAGAGTCGAATGATCTGGAACTGAACCCGGCACCACCAATTGCAATACCTGCAGTTCCCAAAACACTTTTCTTAATAAAACTTCTTCTTTTTGTCATTTTTGTACTCTTTATTTATTTATCTATAACTGAAGTATCTTACTTACCTGAGGGAACTTTTATCCCGAGCAGACGTGCCATTGTAAGACCATAACATTTAGCCCTTATAGAATCAGGTACATTATTGGCATCCAGCACCTTGTTAAACCTTCTTATGTTTTCTTCAAACTGGTCAGGACCTTCATCGGAACCGAAGACGATCTTCTCCCAGGCCGGCACTGCATTAGCTGGCATATGAGCTTTGCCGATAGCATCTGTCCACCATAACCACTGTGCCCAGTATTGAGGATCTTTTTCCTTTTTTATAAGCGATGAGCCGGACAGATCGAAATACAGATTGGCGTTCCGGCGGGCAGCCTCTGCTGCTTCTTCATACCAGGGATTGCCAAAATGAGCAGCATGGATCTTCAGCTTAGGATGCCTGGCACATATATCACCAAGCGGTGCCGGACGAAGATGGTGCATCAATCCGTTTGACAGATTGCCGGTATGAGGTGCAACAGGCATATCAAGTTTTTCTGCAAGTGCCCAGAGAGGATCATATTTGGGATCACAATAATCCCAGTTACCTCTTGCAAATAATTCTCCCAATCCTCTGAAGCCCATATCATACACCTTTTGAACATCTTCCAGAATAGTCGGACTGTCAATATCGACCGCAGCATAAGGGATAACACGATCAGGATGAGCTTTGGCAAATGCAATACCGCGTTCAAGATGCTGTATGTTTACCAGCAGACAGGCCATGGCATTGTGACGTGTATAGACTTCAATGAAATCCTTCTCAAATTCATCGGTAGCACGGTAATGCACATGGTCATCAATGATGAACGGAGGTGTCGAATAGTCAGGCTTATATTTACTTTCATCCCAGCCCTGGGTCTGAGTGCCTTGATTATTATTGCATCCGGCAAACAATAATACTGCTGAGAACGTTATAAATAACTGTTTTAAATTCATGATCTCTTTTCTTTTTAATAGTTTATGACTTAATAATTCTAATGCTGTTATCAGTTAAAATGGCTGGTTGCTGGTCTCTGGTAAAATCAGACTAAGTTCAAGTCTTATAGGCTTATATCAGAGTGCATTTTGCAGAGCAAGAAATCCCACGCGATAATTTTTCATCATACGGACAGGTTCACAACTTTGATCTGATAATTCAATATCCAGGTAGCCTTTATATCCCGATTTGCTGAGAAGGCTGAACAATTGACGCCACGGATAATCAGTAAATAATTCACGGAGATGAACATTCCCGATCCTGTCTTTTACAAGGTTAAACTGGGCTTCCAGACCCATACCTTCATACCCTTTCGGCAGACCTTCGCCTGTATAGTCGCTGTTTGAGTTATTCCAGATAATATAAACATGTGGATTATCTGCAAAGTCTAATATCTGCTTAATGACTGGTATATTGGCTGTGCCTTGTCCATGTTCCTCGAGCCTGACCTGAACACCAAGGTTATATCCTGTTGTTGCACATTCGGAAACTGATTTTCCAATTTGTTCCAGAATCTTTTCCCTTGAGGGATCCCCTTCTTTCGGTGCGGCGTTGGGGAACACACGGATACCAAGTGCGCCTACATCGGCAGCTAACTGAAGGTATTGCTTTGTTCCTTCAATGTTTTTCCTTAATTCTGCAGCATCAGCATAATGATATTGAAAAGCACTTGCAAGACTGATTGCAAGACCTGCATCAGCAAAGCGCTTTTTTACATCTGCACGCTGGGCAGCTGTTAAAGTTACCTCAACTCCGTGAGCATGGGTTGTACGCAATTGTACATGTTCAAATCCGGTCTCTTTACAATTTTTTATAATCGTCTCAATATCCCATTTACTTCCGACCATATAGGTCATCAGTCCCAGCTTCAGCGGGTTTTTGTTTAGAATGAAAATACTGTTATCCTTCTGCAGATCGGCAGATGCTGCAAAACCCGGGAGAGCCATTGCCGCTGTCGAAGCGGCTGCCGTATTTATAAAAGCTCTTCTTGAAAAATTTGTTCTCATAAATGAAATTTTAAGTTGGTTTATCCTTTTAAATATTGATGTTTAACAAGCTGATTCCAGTATTTTCCTTCTGCTGCACTATGGTGCTGAAATTCGAACCACGATCCTTCAATGGGCTTTACCCTTTTTTTCTTCATTTCTTCAGCCTGAAGTTCGCCGGAGATACAAATTCCAATGGTTCCGGCTCCAAGCGTTTGCAAGAAATTTCTTCGTTTCATTTCTGATTTTGATATCTATATTAATTCGGAACTAGTCGATTAAATAATGAAAGTCTACTTTGAAATTGCAATAAGAATTAGTCTCATATGTTAATATGCTAAAATAGCTTAAATTCTTTTCAATGTTTATAATTATCTCACTAAAGTGATCTCCTGTTTTCACAACGTACTAAATAGAGCAGAAACGGCAGGATTACATTCGACTTTATCCTGTCACTAATTGGTCTTGGTTGAAATGGTCTTATAGGAAAATATCCTTTAATTCAGACTGGAGCGGGTAATCACTGACATGAATTCAGCTCTGAAGCCGCTGAATAATATTGTAAGTTGTCTGAACGGAATCCGGATAATAGTTTGCCTGAAATGATCTTAATCATTAACTTTAAGTTCCTTTCTTAGGTTGATTTAAGGGGGAGACTCATTTAGACGATTGAGGTGAATAGGATTGTGGAGTAGGGATAATGGTCTGGCGCAGGGCTCAGGGCTCAGAGCTCTGAGCTCTGAATATAATTACTCATAATAATGATCATAAAACTATAAAGTTGTAAAAAGGCTATAATTATGGTAAATATATAATTATATAGTTGTTTTTATGAGTTAATTTAGTTACCTTTGAAAAATATACCCATGGCGACAAAAAAGGAGGTTGAGAGCTTTTTGAATGAATTTAAAGAAAGGATGAAGATTTGGGATGTTCTTTTCAGAGTTGACAGGGATTGTAATATACAGACACTTGCAGATCTTGAGATCCGGCCGGTTGACAGAAAGAGAATTCTCGAAAACCTTAAAACCTCAGATTACTCACAAGGGCCATTAAGGGATAGTTTATATCACGGTTCAGATATGTGGGTATTTGGAAAAGTAATCAAAGGACAGGAAGTGTATATTAAAATATCAATGGGTCTCCCGGGGCAGCAGGTTATATGCATCTCTTTCCATGTTGCTAAGCATAAAATGAACTATCCCTTCAAAAATTAAAAGATGAAAAGTCCCGTAACAGGTAAAGAAATGAGGTTATGCAAAGAAAACAGAACCTTTTCATTCCGAAAGGAAGAATTTAGTATTGTTTATCATTTTTACAAATGTAACGATACAGATGAATCTTTCACAACAACAGAATTGGATAACTTGAATCTTACCCAGTTATACAATCAATACAGAGCAAAGCATAAACTGCCATTTCCTGACCAGATTATTAAATTGAGAAAGAAATACGGATTATCAGCTTCAAAAATGTCAGAAATACTGGGTTTTGGTACAAATAGTTACAGGAACTATGAAAGTGGAGAAGTTCCGAATATGTCAAATTCAAGGCTAATACAGCTTGTTGAAGATGCAAAAGAATTCAAAAAACTGCTTTTGCTCAGTAAGGCTTTTAAAGGTAAAGCACTTGAAAAACAAATCAATAAGCTGGATCTAATCATACTGAAACAGGAAGAGCAGCAATTTCAAAATCAGCTGGAACAGTATTTGATAGGAGATCCGGTCCCCTCCAAATTTACCGGTTTCAGATTACCGGATTTTGAAAAATTTACCGGTATGGTTGTTTTTTTCATCAATAAATTAAATCCCTGGAAAACTAAATTGAATAAGCTTCTGTTCTATGCAGACTTTATGAAGTATAGCGGATCAGGATATTCAATTAGTGGCATGCGATACAGAGCAATTCCTATGGGGCCTGTTCCTGAAAATTACAACAGCATCTTTGAATATCTTGCAGGAAAAGTTGAGATTGATATACAAATAACCACATTTTCAAATGGTGGAATAGGAGAAAAGTTCAAACCAAATCCGAAATATAAAATGACCAGAGATATCTTTTCTGAATCTGAATTGAATGTACTGGAAAAAATTGCTGAAAAATTCAGAAGTACCTCAACGGATGAAATTATTGGAATAAGTCATAAGGGAAAAGGCTGGATCGATAATAACCGGGAACGGAAAATTATTGATTATAAGTACAGTTTTGATATTGATTTATAAATAAACAGGTAAAGAGACCTCTATAACCGCACTCATCATGAATAGATCTGACATAATCCTGTACAGCACTCCTGAGGGTTCAATAAATTGTATAGGGTGTTCTCATTTCCCTGATATATAATTTTTTGCCTTCATGATCATTGACTACCTCACCTTTATCCGGATCCCATGTCACTTTTCTTCCGGTGCGGATGGCAATATCGCCCATATGACTTATGGTATCAGATATAATTGCATCATCAAGGGGACAGAGTTCCTTCTCTTCACCTCTGATAACTGAGATAAACCGTTTCCCCATCATGTTATTTTCACTTCTGATCCAGCCGGCTTCACTCCTGGGAAAATTATTCAGCTTACTGTCAATTTCAGGAATATTCGACTGTACTGATGACCTGCTGAGTGATATCCATCCTTTTGTACCATAAAATGTCGTGCCATTTGTCTCTTTCATAATACGATGATTGAGCATCCCGTTTAATGCAATATCATCGCTCATAAAATGAACTTCAAGACCATTCCGGTATTTACCGGTTACATCCCATGAAAAGATATTGTCATACAAACCACCCTCAGACCAGAATTGTCCTGTTCCTTCGGATGTGTAGATTCCGGATACCTGGTCTTTTAATATCCACACCAGTATATCGAGCGGATGAGCTCCCCAGCCGGCAAGGAATCCGATACTGTAATCATAATTGAACCATGAACTGTTATTTGTAACCCGGTCAGGACAATAAGGCCTCAGCGGAGCGGGACCGGTCCATCTGTCAAAATCGAAATCAGGAGGCACCGGGACTTCATTGCAGACAGGTGATGATACAGGATTTTTACCCGGACACCAGACATCAACTTTTTCAATTTCACCTATCAGTCCTTCGCGGATCATGTTATAACCCAACTGGAAATGTTCGAAAGAACGTTGCTGGGTTCCGTAATGGAATCTTACATTATTCTTCTTAAGTTCTTTGGCAAGTACCATGTATTCAGGGTAACTTAATCCCAGCGGTTTGGCCAGCATAATATGTTTTCCTGTTCTGGCAGCCTTTATTGCCGCCAGAACATGCCAGTGGTCCGGCGTGGTAATGTGAACTGCATCTATATCTTTCCTCTCGAGGATCTCATCCATTTCCAGATAGGATTTACATACATCACCGCTTATGTCATTTTCTTTATAAAACCGGTTTACCTGATCAGCGACCTTTTCGCGGCGGTCTTTGAAAGTGTCGCAAACGGCAACATTAACAACCTCTTTAAGAGGTAATAAATAGTACATCAGTTCCTGTGTACCTCTGTCACCGACTCCTATATGACCTATTGTAATCCTGTCATTTGCCCCTTTACGGGATGAACACGAAGGTAATATTACCGGTATTATGGCAGCGCCAATTGCACCTTTTACCGTATTCTGAACGAAATCCCTGCGGGAGATCTGCTTCGAATCTTTTTGTGTCTTTTTCATTTGATTTGTTTAAAAAGTTAATTTAAGTTTCGGGTACCAGGTTCAAAGTTCCAGGTTCCAGGTTCCAGATTCAAGATTCAAGGTTATGATAATCTTAGTTATTCGCAATATTCAAATATTCCTCATACTTTGATTGCAATTGATCTTTTTCAGGCTTACCAGGCAATATAATAACCCGGTATTTCAAATGCAGTGATTCACCTTTTTTCAGAATAATTTTACCATCATATAATACAGCGGGGCTGTAGTAATAAAAAGGTATTGCCGGATCGTTTATCACATACCAGCTTGCTTTTGATGTTGTGAATCCGGGATTTTGCATAATGCATATACCCGCTTGCTGTCCGGTCAGGGTTTTAAATCCCATAAATAGCCAGGGATCTTTCCGATAGTTCTGATTTTGGGACGGGAAAAGAATTAATGGTGATGTATAGTCCTGGTTAAATCTTATTGATAAACCTGCATAGCCACCCCAGGAAACACCTTGCGGTTCACCTTCTACCGGGGTACGGTTCAGGATCACTTCTTCAGCGATAGGATTGAAAATGCATTCATAATTAATAAAATAGCTTTTATCTTCCAGGGGTACGGAAATTACCAGATTTCTTCTCTCAGACAGAACCTCAGAACCATTGGCCGGGCGATATTTTAGTTCCATCCTGATCGCGGTTGAAAAATCATCGTTTTTTTGAATATCAATCTTTAGTAATTCTGTTAATCCGGCCGGTTTATAACCTTTTTCTTCCGATTTATACTCATCCAGGTATTCCCAGTAATTTATTCCATTGATATACTTCCACGAAAACCATAATCCGAGGTGCCATGGATGGTCCGGTGGAGCGACACAGGTCAGGGAAGAATTATTTACAGCCAGAGGATGAAAATAAGTTTTGCCGAACCGGTTATTATAATTTAATTGCCATATTATATCAGAATGATTTTTGAATATCAGCGATGTATCTGTTTCAGTCCAGCTGAATTCATCAATTTCCCGTTTCTTATGGCTTGAAAATTCTGCCGGAAGTTCAATTGTTACTTTTCTTCCCGCACACCATTGTGCACCACGAAGCAGCAGAGCCTGTAACCCTGAATTTAAAAGTGCCCGTTCATCATGTCCGAGGATTGTATAGAAAGTACGTCCTTCGCCAAAGTGGTTTATTAATATGGCAGGCTCCATTATCAAATGACCATCAGTTTCATCTGTTGCTGTTACTGAGCCAAGAACCTGTAAGCCCGGGTAGATATCTGTTTTTCCCCATATCTCATCGACAATGAAAAAATCAATGAATCCTTTGGTTATTGGATGATTCTGGTCAAATCCATGTATCTTTCCTGTTGTTGGTTTTCCGTGATTAGTCTCCCTGCCCCATCTGCCTATCCCCATCTGATGATATTCATTCCATTTGTAGAATGAAGAAGCTCCTGCATGAAAAAACACGATACCTCCTCCTCTTTTTACATATTTCAGAAGATCGTTTTCCCACTCCGGAGTCATCCGGAAGTCGTTATCCGGCCAGGAATTCCAGTTGCTTACCAGAACATTATATTTTGTTAAGGAACTGTAAGTTAAAGTCTCCGGCTTTTCCGTGATGCTTACATCAAAAACTCCGGCATCCTTAAAGATCTTTACCAGAAGAGGTGTTGTCTTCTGCCATTCATGGTTGTTTTTACCGCTCAGGATGAGAATGTTAATCCTTTCTCCATTATTTCTGTTCCTGCAGCCTGCAATTGACAACAGGATGAGAAATATTAGAATTATAATTGAATATATCTTGTGGCTGTGCATTTTGTAACCAATAACTAACAATATTATTGATTCTTTTTCACATTGATCATATTATATTTCAGATAATATTCAAAAAACAGATAAACTTTTTCATTTGATTCTGCAGTCGGAGAGTGATCCGGCCGGTTGTCCATGGCAATGCGGTTACGGTAGCCAAGCAGTTTGTTAACGGCAATAGTATGATTTAGGGGAATCCACCGTTTTGGAGTATCCTCGGAACCACCTGAAACCATAAATGGACGAGGGGCCATCAAAGAATGAAGTTCGTGAAGGTCATAGCCCTCATTTAAAAGCTTTGGATACAATCCTTTTGCATTTTCTGTAGTCCCTGTCTTACGCCATGTGCCGCTCCATGGAGGAGGATAATAGCCAAGATACCATGGTTCCCAATAGTTCACATTGGGACGGGAATCATCAAATACTATTCCCGGATCGGACCACACTGCACATGCATATTTATCGAAGAGACAACTGGCAAACATTGCCCATTTGCCTCCATAGGAATGACCCATAATACCGATACGGTTCCGGTCAACTTCAGGTCTCTTTGAGAGTACGAACCATGTATTTGCCGCAGCATACGCCAGGACTGAAAGCGGCTGAATTGTTGAATTCTGTATATCCGGATAATAGAGAGAATAGGTTTTGGAATTTGTGGTTTCGGTTGTCCCGATAGAAAGTGTTACAAAACCTTTTTTCGTCAGCTGATATGCAAAATCACGATAAGCTTTACTTTTTCCGATTGCTGTTTCAGGTTCATAAAACACTACAACTACTGCAGGTTTTTTACCGCCACCTTCAGGAATCAGAAGATAACCTTCTGTCGGCTCTCCGGGAAGCCAGTTGAATTTTACCCTGTGCTTAACAAATCCGTCCTCCGGTGATGTTTCAATGATCTCCATTTTTTGATTCTTAATGAACGGAGGCCATTTCCCCATCA
>DNOQ01000070.1 GCA_003501665.1 Bacteroidales bacterium
ATTATTACACCCGCAACAACAAGGAGTATACCCACCACGATCAGGATCTTGGCAATCTGTTCCATAACCTTGTTTTAACCGACAGAGCAAAATTAATGATTCATTAGTAATTTTGATATATATTAAGTTGGTTAAATTACTTAAGCACCAGCCAATACCTGAAAGAATAAGTATCACTGTAACAAATCCTGAGGTTTTCAACAAAACAATTCAAGATATTTCGAAAAGCCTGGGTCAGGAAACTGTCAGAAGACTCGGGTCCCTGAGCGAAATGGATCTTACATCCAAATCGGATAAACCAGTATCAAGACGGTTACTGGTAACAAACAAAAGTGTCATTGGCAAAGACCTGGGATCACTCAGGTTCAGGACGAAGTACAACTTATTATTACAAGAGTCTATCGTTCGGGAATTGAGTTGGATAAATATTATTTCAACCTCAGAGGATTTAATAAATCAAGTTTGAATTCAAAGCGAATCCTGTCTTTAAAAGATCCGGTTATTGATTCAATATTGTCTGAAACAAGCAGAGGAATGTATATCTCGAAGAAGTTCCATATCCCTGCCTTAAATCCTGTTTCAAAAAAGAGTGTTGATCTGTCACTTGTTTCAGCACCATGATCGTTCAGCAATATGTTAATAAAAGGCTTTACAGGAATCCATAAAGGTGTTCCGGGCAGGCTGCTTGTTAACGAGAGTGAAAAAAGCCAGCGGCTGTATCCAAGGGTATTATTTACCGGAGATGCCAATCCGCCTTCAGACAGACTCATCTGCCGCGACCAGAAGCTTGTTGTAACCTCGCCGAAGCGGTCGGGATACAACCCCTGGTATAAATATAGCTCACTGCCGCCCCTTCCGCCGGCGGAAAAACCATAGAACGGATTTGCAGAATCGTTCTTCAGCATGGCACCGGCAAAAAATCTGATGCCCAGACCCCTGTTCCTGCCGTAATAACTGTACGTATAGCTAAAATCCAGAGATGTTTTGTGAAATGACTTTCCTGATTCAGAAGAAACGGATAAACTAAAGGGATTTATTATACCGGTTCTCTCCAGATTGTATCCGAACCGCAGATATGATTTCATCTCAGCCGGCATGAGAAGTTCAATCTGATGCAGGTCTGATGCAGCCAGATAGTAGCCAAAGACCTTATGATAGACCGGATTAATCATATTACCGGGAGTAAAACCGACGTCCAGTCCTATCCTGGCTTTACGATAGTTCTGGTTACCCGGTGCACCGAATTGTTCTCCATCGAGTGTAAATGTCGCAACCCTGATCAGATTGTCGTATGGAGTTATATTAAATGAGATTTTACCATAACCTGTAAGCCCCTGATTACGGAAAGTATATAAAGGAAAGAAAAAATATTCCACCGCTTTGGGTATGAGCGTCCCGTTGTTCAATAACAGACCCGCCATAAAACCGTCGACACGGTTCCAGTCAAAAGCAGGGATATAAACCAGAGTTCTTTTTTCAGTCTCCTCAATGGTATATAAGAACCGGAGCTGGATTGGATCAGACCTGCGGCAAACACCTGATGTCCGTATGTTGTTGTTAAGCCTGAATAATTCTATCATCTTATGCTCCGGATCGATTATTATATCAGAATTATTACTCCACGGGATATTTATCCATTTTTTCCCTTCAAATCCATCTTCCCAGTATTCAGAGGAGACTGATTCTCCGGTTGTTAGTGTAATAACCAGCGGGGCATTCAGCTCACCATTGTTCTTGATAAGCAATTTCTTGTTTCCAGTGCGGACTATTTTATAATCGAGCCGCTTGTTTGTTCCCAGGAAATCATCAAAGAACCAATCAAGATCTTTTGTTGTATGAGATTCAAAGGCCGCTCTCAGATCTTCCGGCAGGGGGTGCTTGTTTTTCCAGTTGCTGTAATAGTCATGCATAATTGAATCAAACAGCAAATCTCCAAGATAAGCCCGCAGGTAATTGAATCCCTGGGCGGCTTTATTATAGATTATACTGCCGTAATTATCATAGCTGTAATCAGTAGCTGCAAGATTTGCAGGTTGTTCCAGGTTCCTGCGGGCCGGGACAAGCCATTCGAGCTCCTGAATTCTTTGTACAGGTATTTCATCAATATGGAAAAACTTCGCCAGTCTCCAGTTCTTAAAACCAATTTCCCAAAGTTTTTTCCCGGGATATTTCTCATTTAAATATCTTGATTCATACGCACTGGCGATACTTTCATCCATAAATGGGAACCGTCGTTCATCAGAACCGATTGCACTGTAAAACCAGCTGTGGCAAATCTCATGGGCTATCACCTGATCCAGAAGGTAAGGATCTCCTGCCAGTCCAATAACTGTCAGACCGGGATATTCCATTCCTGCTCCTGAATTCAGGGGACTCTGAATTGCTGTAAAGCTGTTATAAGGATACTCACCTATCCATTCTGAAAAATACAGGATTGCACTGTTTACGTAGGGGATGGCATTTTTCCACAGATATGCTTCCTGATCAGTGAACATCACCCAGGTTGTTACTTCCCTGTTCGAATCCGGTAGTTTTACGGTCCCCTTTCTGACATTGAATCTCTTATCTGCAAACCATGCGAAATCATGTATATTTTTCTCTGTATACCGTAAGGTTTTCATTTTCTCCGAGGATGAAGGGAAATCGGAGATTCCGTAATATCTTATTCTGGTCCATAGGGTATCGGTCGAAAACAAATCAAGCATTTCCTTCTCCTCTTCATTCTGCAGGTTGCCTGTTGCACCTACAATATAATTGGCAGGCAGAGTAATACTTACATCAAAACTGCCAAATTCCGAATAGAACTCAGCCTGATCCAGGTATGACATCTGATGCCAGCCGGATCTGTCATAAACTGCCGGTTTGGGATACCATTGGGAGATCTGATATGATTCCCCTATATGACCCAACCGTGAAGTGACTCCCTTTGGAATTTTTACATGAAAAGGAGTTGTTATGTGTACTGTGTCACCAGGCTTAAGAGACTTATTAAGAAAGATCTTACATATATCAGGAGACTCTGGCATCAGGTACCATTGAACCTGATTACTATCTGCCTCAAAATACAGTGAATCAATAAATCCTTTTAATTCGGGATCATTGAATAATTTTCCCTTCCCCTTCATGCTGAATATTTGCCGGGCTAGTGCCGTATTATTGTTTGAATAAGCATTCGGCCAGAGATGAAAATATATAAACCTGAGAGTGTCAGGAGAATTGTTAATATACTCAACTGACTCGAATCCATTCAATTCATGGGTTTTGTCATCCAGAGTCACTTGAATTATATAATTTACTTCCTGCTGAAAATAATCCTGCGGTGAAGCATTCAGAAAAGGCAGGAATACTGCAGGAATCAGAAGCAAATAGTGCCTGCAAATATATCTGAAGATTAGTTTTCGCATGAGTGCTTACCTGATGTGTGTGCCGCATAATATTCAAGAATACGAAGATACGGCAAAAGCATTAATGGTCAAGGGTCATAGGATCAAATCTGTAAATGTTGTAATCATTTGAAAATAATTTATATTTGCATTAGAGCTAATTGAATCCAGCATTTTTTTGAAGCTATATATCAAAAATATGGTTTGCATCCGGTGCCAGATGGTAGTAAAATACGAGCTGGAAAAACTCGGGTTGCATCACACCAAAGTTGAATTGGGAGAGACTGAAATTATGGAAGACCTTTCAGAAGAGTTACGCGATACTTTGAGCGCCTCCCTGAAAAATATCGGGCTTGAATTATTGGATGATAAAAAACACATAATGGTTGAGAAGATAAAAACCACTATCATTGACCTGGTACACTATAATGATGAACAAATCAAAACAAACCTTTCCGATTACCTGGCCGAAAAACTCAATCACAATTACACATATCTCTCCAATCTCTTCTCCGAAGTCAAAGGGACAACAATTGAGAAGTTTTACCTGGCCAATAAAATAGAAAGAGTAAAAGAACTGCTGATATATGATGAGCTCAATCTTACCGAAATTGCCTGGAAACTGCATTACAGCAGTGTTGCCCATCTGTCGAACCAGTTTAAGAAAATGACAGGGCTTACCCCATCACACTTCAAGAATCTCAGGCGAAAACAAATAGGTCCCACAGGAAATATGTGAATCATATAACAATTATTTGGAATTGTATAACTCTTCTGTTCCTGACCGCCCATAACTTTGCACGCAGTTATTCATTTAGAAAATAAATGAGTGATGTTATTATTGATCTCCTTTGACAGGCACTTCAATATAATACAATTAACATGGGAACACACAGCAGGCAGGAATCTCTGTACGTCAGGAGCCTTATTGAAGCTAGTCTTGATCCGTTGTTTACAATTAGTCCTGAGGGGAAAATTACGGATATAAACAATGCGTCAATAAATATTACAGAAGTAACCCGCGAAAATCTGATCGGGACAGACTTCTTTGAATATTTTACAGAGCCTGAAAAGGCCCGTGAAATTTATAAGCAAGTGTTTACTGAAGGTTTTATTGCAGATTTCCCCTTAACCATACGCGATCCCAAGCTTACTGAAGTTTTATTTAATGGCTCGGTATATAAAGATGAATATGGGAAGGTGATTGGCGTGGTTGTGGTGGCGCGTGATATTACCGGCCATAACAGGATAGAAAATGAACTGAAGGAGGCCAAAGTTAAGTCTGAGCTGGCCATTAAAATTGCAGAAAAGGCAAAAAGAAATGCTGAAACCGCCAGGCAAATTGCTGAAGATGCAGTGAAGTCGAAACAGCAGTTTTTGTCAAACATGAGCCATGAAATCCGCACCCCTATGAATGCGATTATCGGTTTTACCAAGGTGCTGTTGAAATCAGATCTGAATGAAAAACAAAAAGAATATCTGACCGCCATTAAGATGAGCGGCGACGCTTTAATAGTTTTAATAAATGATATCCTCGATCTTGCAAAAGTTGATGCGGGGAAAATGATATTTGAACAGACGCCTTTCAAAATGACTGCATCAATTTCAGCCATAATTCACTTGTTTGAAACAAAAATCCAGGAAAAAAATCTTAAGCTGTCAAAAAACTATGATAAAAAAATTCCTAAGGTACTGGTTGGAGACCCTGTGCGCCTTCACCAGATTGTTTTAAACCTGGTTGGCAATGCCGTAAAGTTCACAATGAAAGGGGAAATTACAGTGGCTGTCAGATTACTGAATGAAGATGAAGAGAAAGCAATAATTGAATTTTCAGTAACAGATACCGGTATCGGGATTCCGGAAGACAGGATAGAACACATTTTTGATAACTTTCAGCAGGCTACAAGCGAAACAGCAAGATTGTATGGCGGAACGGGCCTTGGACTTGCCATTGCTAAACAATTAGTGGAATCGCAGGGCGGTACCATTTCCGTTAAAAGCGAACTGGGAAAGGGATCCTCCTTTAATTTTATTTTGCCTTTCCGGAAAACCAAAGATGAAATCGAATCAGAAAAATATGAAAAGAATTTGGATGTAAAAGTCAAAAACATAAAAGTCCTGGTGGTCGAAGATATTGCTCTCAATCAGTTATTAATGAAGACCCTGCTTGAAGAGTTTGGATTTATTCCGGATATCGCTGAAAACGGCAAAATAGCCATCGACAAACTGATGACCAACTCATATAATATAATTCTGATGGACCTGCATATGCCCGTAATGAACGGGTTTGAAGCTACAGAATACATACGCGGTAAAATGAATTCTGAAATTCCTATCATCGCTTTAACAGCTGATGTAACCACGGTTGATTTAAAAAAATGCAGAGCTGTTGGTATGAATGATTACATTGCAAAACCTCTTGATGAAATGCTTCTGCTCCATAAAATACTTGAATTATTAGAGGAATCTGATACAGCACAGGTTAGGCCATTGCCTTCAGGCAGGTCGGAATATTTCGATTTAACTGGTTTAAAAAAACGCACCAAAGGTAATCCGGAGCGAATGTTGGAAATGATTACACTTTATCGCGAACAAACTCCTCCTTTAATCAGCCAAATGAAACAGGGTTTGAACAATAAAGATTGGGAGTCAGTTTACACAGCTGCGCATAAACTTATCCCTTCATTTTCAATAATGGGCATACATAAAGATTTTGAGATTATTGCACAAAAAATTCAGGGATATTCAGCTGCCAGGGAACATCTTGATGAATTGAATGAACTGGTTTTAAGGATAGAAGATGTTTGTACCAATGCCTGTGAAGCACTGGAGGTGGAATTAAATTTGATAAAGAAATCCATGCTATAATGGAAGAAAAGAAAATACTTCTTTTTCTGGTTGACGATGATGCTCTATTCTTAAAATCACTGGAGATTGAATTCTCTGAAAATACTGAATCTGCACTTAAAACATTTGCAACCGGAGAGCTTTGTCTGGAAAAAATATCACAAAATCCGGATGTGGTAATTTTAGATTATCATCTAGACAGCATTGATAAAAAAGCTATCAATGGTCTGGAAACACTCGACAAAATAAAAGCTATAAATCCGATGATACCTGTTATCATGCTCTCTTCCCAGGATAAAATTGAAGTAGCTGTTAATTGTATGAAGCATCAGGCATTTGATTATATCGTAAAAAGTGAAACTGCATTTATACGGTTACAAAAAGCAATTACCACTATTTTCCATTACCAGAAAATAGAAAAAGCATTGAACTGGTATATGGAGAAGATGTAATAACTGCATTCACAAATGCGGGTTTAACATATTCTCATATTTATTTTTATTCCAATTTCAATAATTGATATAGCCTCTGCGCAGGGTAGCGTTAAAACCGACGACAGGCGAACTCACTGGTGTGAATTATGTAACTTTTTAAAGAAGTTTTGTAACACATATAACAGGTGTGGTAACTAAATTTGTTTTTTAAGACCTTTTCTGGTTATGGCGGAAAACCGACACAAAAAAGAATTAATGTGAAAAATAAAATAGGATTGATAAAAATACTTCTGTAAATCTGTGAATTATATAACTTTTTATAAAAGTTATATAACAATTACAGGAATGGTATGGATTAACTTTGTAATACACTTATATGGTATTATTATGCCACTATTAACTATTATAATTGTATTAATTGTTGCGGGTATTTTTTTGTACCTTGTCAATAATTACATCCCCATGGATGGCAAAATCAAAACCATACTAAATGTTGTGGTTGTGATCGCTGTTATTGTTTGGCTGCTTAAGTTATTCGGAGTTTTAAGTTATCTGAAGGATATAAATATTTAATAATGCAGTCCGGAGTTGTTCAGCCGGTTTGGTTTCACCCCGAACAGCTCTTCCTCCGGTTAAAAAAAGTCGCATTATAAATCAAACAATAACAACCATGAATAATCTTTTTAGAGGACTGATATCAGGATACGGGGCCTGGAAATTAGGTGGTGGCTGTTTTGGTACTATTGTAGTTTTTGTAGTTATCTGGCTTGTGCTTGGGAAATGCAGCTGACAATCATATTGAACACCCGTGAATAATGTAACTTTTTATAAAAGTTGTATAACAATTTTTTGGTTAGGAGTGACAATCTTTGTTGTGTAAAAATTCATTAACCTTTAAATAATAAAAAAATGAATAAGACAGAAGTAAAAGGAAACTGGAGTGAGAAAAAAGGCAAGCTCAAACAAAAATTTGCAGAATTAACTGACAATGACCTTATGTACGAAGAAGGCAAGAGAGATGAATGGCTGGGAAAACTTCAAATCATACTTGGCAAATCAAAAGAAGAATTAAACAAGATTATTTCATCGCTTTAATCATTATTAAAGAATATATACAATATGAAAACAACAAAATTGAATACCCTGACAAAAACTATGTTTTTAGGGGTTTTGGCGACAATGATGATATTTTCATTTCATTCATGTGCCCAAAAAGCGCTCTTTTTAACATCATCTGTCGTTCCGGCCGCGCAAGGTGAAGTGACTCTCAAAAAGGACAAAAACAATAATTACGTTATTAAAATGCAAATATCAAATCTGGCGGAAGTCCACAGACTGCAACCACCTAAAAAAGGTTATGTAGTCTGGATGGAAGCAGACCGGGGTCTTACGAGAAATATAGGACTAATAACCAGCTCAAATAAATTAAATGTAACTTTTGAGACAATAGCCACCCTTAGACCAACCAGAATATTTATTACAGCCGAGGAAGACGAAGGTGTTCAATACCCGGGTTCAATGGTTGTTCTAACAACGGGCAGATTATAAGATTAATTATAAGAACTCTCTATCAGTTACTCTTATACTTTATCTTATATAAATTCGTACAACCGGAATTTTCCTTATCGGGAAATCATTGAAAATATTGTCATGGTAAAATGAATGAGGCCGATTAATGAAAAATTTATTCTCGTGAAAAAAGTCTTTTATTTACTACTTGGCGCTTTTATTCTTGCAGGATGTGCGTTAAATCTGGTAACAGGCCGTAAACAACTGAGTCTGGTAAAGGAATCCGATTTACGGTTAATGGCCGTAAGCCAATACAATACATTTTTAAAGGAAAATAAGGTTTTAAGCTCCGCGACCAGCAGAGATGCGGCAATGGTCGATCGTGTCGGAGCAAGAATTGCCAATGCAATTACAAAGTATTATAACACCGAGGAAAAAAAATCTGTGCTGGAAGGATATTCATGGGAATTCAATACGATTGATGATAAAAAGGTCATAAATGCCTGGTGCATGCCTGGTGGGAAGGTGGTTGTATACTCAGGTTTATTGACTGTAACCCAGAATGAAACAGCACTGGCAATTGTCATAGGGCATGAGATTGCCCATTCTATTGCCAAACACGGTAACGAAAGAATGAGCCAGGCATTGGTCCAGCAAATGGGAGGCATGGCACTGGAGATTGCATTGGCCCAGAAGCCTCAGGAGACACAGGATCTGTTCATGGCGACCTACGGTATCGGAAGTCAGCTTGGAGCCATGCTACCCTGGTCGCGGCAACAGGAAACGGAAGCTGATCAGTACGGGTTGATATTTTCAGCAATGGCGGGTTATGATCCTCGGGAAGCTATTCCTTTTTGGCAAAGAATGTCGGCAGCAGGTGGAGGAAGTCCCCCTGAATTCCTGAGCACACACCCTTCCGATGAAACAAGGTTAAGAAAGCTTAACCAATTCATGCCGGAGGCTCTTAAGTATTATACTGGTCGTAAATAAGTGCAGGTTTCCGATCTCTGCGATGATATTGTGGCATAAAGTATATAAAAACAGCTGCCTGATAGTGTTAAATCTGATATTTTTTTATTTATTTTGTACTTATATATAATTGTATATGACTTGATTCCGTTATAAACAGTTAACAGGCGTATAACCGGGAAACAATCATTGTATATTAAAATGGGAAATATTATTATCGTTGGTTTGCAGGACCGGAAGCTGATTTTTAATCCGCCTTCGCATAAAGCTTCGGCGGACGCGAAGGATAGGTCTAATTCCTCGGTG
>DNOQ01000154.1:0-16582 GCA_003501665.1 Bacteroidales bacterium
CTTTATGGACAGACGCTAATTAAATCATTTAAGTGTTGTTACTGTTGAGATTGTATGCTCAGGAAGCCTAACACGAATAATGTTGCCCCCGACAGACGGGCTTTTTTTCCTGGAGCAATTATCTGTCCTGCCCGTAATGAAGTGATTGATGGTTTTAGTGAGTGCAGTATTGTCAATATTATTCAGGATTATGGACAATTCAACATCGGCTTCAATTCCATTCATGATCACTATGGAATAATCATTACCCTCCGGTGAAACAAAAGCAAGTGTGCGTATGTGACGGAATGAATCATGCCAGAATTTGAAAACATCATCCGGATCCTGTGGATAAGTGAATTCAACCATTTTCCAGCCTGGTTTTACATACCGGTAGATTTGCCTGGCCGCAAAATAGCGTTTCTTAGGGGTATATTTCCAGTTCACGGTATCTGTCAACAGTAATCCATATAAACACCAGGCCTGATTATGTTCATGGAAATTATCAAATGCATCCCATGCAAGTCCGGCAGAATAACCATACTGGAGCAATTTCATTAACCTCCGGGTTGAACGCCAAGCAAACTCATACTCGATCTCATGTGTCTGATCCAGATCGCCGTATTCTGTCAGCCAGAGACGTGAGTTTTTGAAAGGGCTGTTCTTTACCATTCTGACGAAATTTCTAAAATTCCTTTCGATCCCATCTCCTGCATCGCTTCCATATGTATGAACAGCGAATGCATGCACCTGGTCAACATAGCTGGTGTCAGAAAGTGTTGCTTCCAACTTATCGAACTGAATACTCGCGTCGTCCATCGCAACGATTTTGATATCGGTTAGTCCGTTATCATTCAGGCTTTTAATTACCGATTGTGTGGCTGTGAGCATATCCCTGCCGTGTATCTGAGGACCTTCGGGATTCCCTATATCAGTCTCATTGAACGGGGCTATAAGACTAAACTTAAGATTTTCCTTTTCCCTGGCCCATTTGAGCATGGTTGAAATCATATCCGCGTAACCCTTGAAATCTGCAAGTTTCTGTGGTGCATCAGGGGTACCAAGTCCGGGATGAATATTCCCACTGACATTGAAAAAAGGCTCAATACCCTTTCCGTTCAGGTACCGGAATGTTGCCCATGCATCGACAAAAACTTTTGACTTATAGACGCTATCAAGGTAGGCCTCCGGCCAGGTGCCGTCGGGCAAACGTTTCCCCGGATCCATCCAGTTTGCTAAACCTGTATTATCAAACCTGAAAAGGGTGCAACCAAGGTCATCGACCAGCTGGTCAAGTACAGGCTTTAAATTACCATCATTCCACTGGGCAGGGGTTATGTTCACTCCGAAACCGTCGATCGTGAGTCCCTGTTTTTCTACATTCACTGTTATCTCTTTCTGAAGGACCGGTGTTTTCCGTTTTTGTTCACAGGAATTCAGAATAAATGCAGCTAAAATGCCCATTAAAGCATATTCTATAAGTAATATTTTTTTCATCTGTATATATTTTTAATTTTTAATGTTCAGATAGCCTGTCCCGGTTAAAGATGAGAATAGCCATGATTTATAATATGCATCCGGGTTGGTGTTTTATTAATCATGGCTATTTCATAATGAATTTGTTCTAATAAAGATTTGGAGTTTCTGATTTATTATCGTGTCAAATTGGTGAATCCCTGATCATTTTATCCAAAATATTCGATGTTATTTTCTGTACATGCGGATTCACACCAAACGTCAGGCCTCCGGGACTACCAGCAGGAATATGTCCGGGTGGCTGAGACAGACCCTCTGTCCACCAGATTGTACCGGCATTAAAGACCCAGTTACCTTTCGAACATGGATAAACAACTGCCATGTGGAACTTGGAATTCGATAACTGACTTTCAGCCACTATTTCAAGACCTGTTATATCAGGTAATGGTGGACCATGGAATTCCCACCCAATTATGGCAGGAATTATATCTCCATCCTTCATTCCTGTCCCTTCATAGATCCAATTTCGCGAATTTCTGACCACCCAGTCACCATAACCTACTCCATAAGAACTGTTACCCATCAACTTTTCCTCATCAGGAAACCATTTGTCTCTGGAAAAGACCCGGCCCGGGACTCCGATGAAACTATCGAACAAATTGATTTCACACCAGACAGAATTTCCGCAAAGAAAGGCAAAACTCAATCCATTATCACGGGCTTTTACTGCTTCTTCATACATTTTTCTGGTCCAGTACTCATCATGACCTACAGATATAAATACCTTGCTTAAGCTTAATATTTCCGGATCGAAATGGAGATCAAGGTTGGAACAATATGTAACATCATAACCCTGTTGTTCAAGCCAGTAAGTCAGGGGATGCTCCCATAGCAGGTACTCTCCCGAACCCGCTGAACGCGGTGCATCAATATATTGACAATATTTTGCATACGGACGATCAAAACTGACCCTGACGTTTGGACCGGTATACCAGACCTCCGGTGTTCCGTCATCATACAGGGAATCATTGCCCGGCCATTTATTATATGACTGCCATGTAAGGTCGCTTACCTGACACAGGATATCAGATTTGCGGTGTTCCTTCACAACAAATATCACATAACTCTGCTTTCCAAATTTTTCGTCTCGTGATAATTTCCCTAAATAAACCCCACTTGGCCAATCATCAGGAATGGTAAAAGTGGTTGCTGTATCCCAATTACATTCACGCAATCGTTCTAGGGTCATCATTGGAATAGCCTGGGTATTCCCTGTGAAAGAACCCAGACGGGCCATATGGCGGCCACCTGTGCCACCATAGTATCCCAAACGATATATATCAATAATAAATTTACCGGGAGGATTCATGCTTACTTTAAAATCAATACTTTCACCCGGCAGAAGACTGGTCCTGGAGACATATCCCTCAATGACTGAGGAACGAAGACAACGAATTAATGGATATGAAGCCAATGTTATCGGATCGTCAAATCTCACATATTGAATCTGCCAATCGGGATTCCCAGGCTTACTGTTCTCAGCCTCAATCAATCCTCCTTTCTTTTTCCTTTGAGATACGGTACCGGTGAATCCGGCCAAAGGTATCATAGCACTTCCAACTCCGGCAAGAGCAGCATCTTTTAGGAGCTTTCGTCTGGGGATACTGGATTTGTTTTCGGACATTCTTTAAAATTCTAAGGTTTCAAAGGGATCTGAATTAAAATCCCTGCTTCATTTTCTTGTTTAGCAAATCTTAAGTAGAAGAAGTTATCTTTCCAGGCCTCGATATATTTTGTAAGCATGATACCATTAAACAAATGTGCCGCTTTAACAAACCAAAAAAAGGCAGGCAAATCAGACAGAAAGATCCCGACTCTTTTGCACCCCGGGTTAATAATCGGTAAATGTTCCGGGTCTTATACTGTTTATTTCATCATGAGCATCATATATTAACTTTAATTCACCTGAACCAGCACTGTTACAACTCCAGACAACGTTTGGTGCCGGTAATCCGTAGCTTCTCTCAGCACACTCCTTTTTAGCCTTTTTATCTGCTTCCTCTCTGTTTGCGGCAAGACCCCATCCATAACCCATACCAACATTCCCTGTGATAAACCGATATGCTGCACAGCCGGTTCCTGAATAAGAAAGTACAACTGTACACCGGCCCCCTTTTTTATTGCATACTTCTATCGCTTTTTTCTCGGCTTCAGCCAGACTTGAACAATCAGCGGCCCAGCCAAAATAGAATCCATTCCCTCTGTCTATGGCTAAAGCACCATATTTTATTGCCTCAGAATCTGTTTTACTGCCTGGTTTATTTTCCAAATTGCTGACCTGTGCCCTCGTATTTAATGAAACCCACATAATCATTAAAATCATAACTGATAAAAGCCGATCTTTAAACCCTCTCATAATTACGGATAATAAATATTTAATATGCAAATTACTTAAATTCATAATAATACCAAAAAGTCTTTCCTAAGGAAGTATCCATTATTTTTTTAAACTCCGCCTCATTTTCAGACATTTCCAATGTTTCTTTAAATTGAATAAAACGGTTTTCAGTCTCACTGCCAATTGCAAAGTCACCAAGGTAAGGTAATTCCTGTTTGCTGTCAATGAACAGTATTATGGCTTCCCCGATATGCCTCGGAACACCCTGATAATTCATATCTTTCATTCTTTTAACCTGATAGACAACACTTTTGTAATCTTTTTCAAGCAAAAACCAGGCCATTTTATACTCAAAAGCTCTTTTGTTGTCAGGATTTGCCAGCAGCATAAAATCAATATTTGCTGCATCATTCTGACTTATGAAAAAATCTCTCCGTGGTTGTAATTGTATTTTTTCACCCAGATCAGGATCTGACAAAATAATTGCCGGTTCATAAAGCATTCTGATGTATCTGTCTGCCCATTCCCGGTAATGAAAAGTTTTCTTTAACACTCCAAGATATCTTTCTGCACTTTTATAATTCCCATTAATAATTTCAGTTTTAGCCAGCATTTTTATGTTTTCGGGCCTGTAACCGTATTTTACCATTGATTCATAAGCCAGATGATGAGCTTCGTTAATGAACCCGACAGCATAATAGAAATAAACCGATCTGTTAATATATTCTGATTCACGTGGCAGTACCAGAGATTTTGCACCGTAATCCTGATTGCCGAAAAACATTCTGTCGCATAATTGTCCTTTCTCAGTCAGTGCCAGATTATAAAAATATTGTCCGGTCAGGCTTTTTGAAGGGATCTGTTCATGTTGCAGGATTATCTTATCCCACTCCTGTTCACAATATAATTTTTCGATCTTAATATAATCTGCAAATTCGGGGTCATAGAGATTTTTTGATAATAACAATGTAAATGAAAGAACTATTACCAGACTTATTTGAGAAAAAAGGATTGAAAATCTTTTGTCAGATTTTAGAAATCCTGTTATTCTGACAATCAATGGAAAAAATATTATATAAGAGCAGAGAATAGAATCACCGGCATACAGTCTTGCTGTTTCAAATATAGATAAAGGATATCTGATTATGTGTCCGGCAGGTTGCAGGAACAGGACTTTTTCAAATAAAAAGAAAGTAAAAAATGATGTTAAAATCAGACTACCCGGAAGAAGATAACGGGAAGTTCCTCTTTTATATAACAAACAATAACTTAAGTAACCTATCAAAAAAATCAGGGCAAATGAACCTGTAATATAGAAAAAAAGCGGGAATAACACCAGTGTAAGAACATTTAACCGTCTTTTTTCAAAAATTATTGAGATAAGCAGATAGATAGTAACCAGAATATACCCCAGGGTATGAAATATATAGTGGTCAACACGTATCTGCATAAGAAAAAGAAGGCATGAGGGTATAAGGACTGGAAATAACCATACGGATTTACCAGTTTCCAGTAATTTATATACTCTGATAAACAGTCCGCCAAAAATTAACAGGAATAAAGTTATAACCAGGGATCCATATATTCTGCTGAAATACCCCTGAGTAATAAAATTTCCGATATACTCAAGTAAACCTCCCGGGGACATCAGATATTTCCGGAGATACTCTCCGTAGAAAATGAACAGCATGCTATTCTCCTGATAAAAGAATAATCCATTACCAAACCAGAAAAAATAAGATAAAGAGAATATTAAAAGTAATCCAAGTGATATATATATTGATTTCCCGGCAATTATTTCCTTATTAGTACAAGCCTGTTGTATCAACTTCAGAAAATCAATTTTAATGTTCATACGGAAGGTTAAACAGATTTTGTGATTTAATTTATCATTTACCGTGTTGTTTCAGACCAGGTTGCATACGCAGGTTCATCTTTTGAAGCTCTGGCAAAGTCTCGCGGGCCGGCAACAACCTTCCCGCTTACAAATTCAGGCCTGTTAAAAGTTTTTGCCAGTTTTTCATAAAGATCAGGATCCTTCTGGGGCAGGACAAAAGGTTTTCCAACATTATCCGGTGAGCCAAAATAGGCGAAATATGGTCTTGCTGTTATACCATCCGAACGTTTACTGCTGAATACAATCCATTTACCATTTGATGACCAGGCGTGATGACTTTCGCTTTCATCGCTGTTCAGGGTCATTCTGTTTATCCTCCCATTGGTCAGATCAAGAAGATAAAGATCAGCTTCTTTGTGCCAGATTGAAAATGTTCCATAATCGTGAAGAGTAAATACAAGGTAATTACCATCGGGAGAAATACTTGGAAGTGTCACGCTTTTATCAATATCTTCAGCTTTGAATATAACCTCTGTTTCACCGAATAATCCCGATGACTGATCAAATACCTTTCGGACAAGATTGTATTTTATCTTACTGAAGTCAAAGCTCTCTTTAACCTGATTAGTCCTGCAGTAATAAAGATAGTCACCACCAGGGGACCAGCAGGGAAAAGTGTCCATGTATTCTGTCGTATCTTTTTCTTCTATTGCTGATATTTTGTTATACTCAGAATCATAGATCACAAGTCCGGAAGTCTGATCATAAACTTCAATTCTTTTACCGGGGATCATATTAAAAGACTGTACTACCGCATTAGACGAAAAGACAATGTATCTGCCTCCCGGATGCCATGCCGGATATACTGCATTGGAGGTCATATTATCTGTTCGTAAAATTCTTCTGGTCAGATCTTTGTTTTCAATAAAATATGTTCCCTTCAAAGAACCGCGAACATGCAGGAAAAATTTTCCCGGATCATATTTAAGAAAGGTATGGCAATTAACACAGTTATTTTTCATCACCCGATTGTCAAAAATTACAGACTCCCTGAAATCTTCAACCGACCTTTGAATAATCTGCATTTCTGACCATGATTCGTATCCCGGATAAAGTAATCTGTAGCAGATATAAGGATCAATCCTTTCATTGGAAATATCAAGGGTAACAGGAATATATTTCGATATTTTACCATCATTATTTATTGAAGAAATTTCAAATCTGACACTTCTTCCTCTGTTTTCAGTAAGCAACTTAGTCCATAATCGGGAGGGAAAACGTACAATCCCATTCTTTGATTTAATACTGAAAAGATCTCTTCCGTCCGGAGAGAAGCATTTGATTGTAAAATAAACTCCGTCTTCAAGGATCCGGAAATTTAATTGTGCAATATTGGGAGGGATTGTCACTCCCGAATAATCCGGTTCGATAACAGGTTCCCGAGGGATGAAAAGAATCCCGGAGTCAGTATCTGTGATGCAGCTGACAGCAATAAATACTCCGGCAATCACGATCATAAATGTCAAAAAAAATCCCCTCACCTTCATAATTAATACTTTCAATGGCATAATGACTATCTTATTACAATTGACCTGATTAGCACCAGGCGGGATCTGTAAAGAAAAATAATGAAAATCCTCAGCAACAGATGACTCAGTCAATTGTCAAAATCAGGAATTGTCATGCATTCACCTCCTTTAAGTGCCGACTGGTGTGCTACAATTCCCGGCACCGTATAAGCAATAGCCTCGTATATATTTATTTCAGGCTGGCGGTTATGAACTAATGAATCAATGAATTCATGAGTTATGAAAGTATGTGATCCGCCGTGACCGCTGTCATGTCTTAATGGTTCGGGCAACATATCTGTTTTCCACCATTGCGGTGAAACAAAATTTTCTTTTACAGGTTCCTGAATTGTGTACCCGCCTTCATCCTTTCCGGTTCTGTCTGCCGCCCTTACAACAATTTCTCCCATTCCGTTCTGATCTTTTGAATAAAAGCTCATTTTATCTCCGTGCCATTCTCCTCTTTCTGTTCCCATTATTGCTCCTTTCCGGAATATCTGTACCCTGAAAGCAGTCCCCCTGTCAGTCTTGAAGAATGCAGTTTCGCACCAGAAAGGATTATTGTAAACATTATTTTTAAGAAGAAAATCATCATCACCCCAACCAAGGCAGCTGACATTTGTACATCGTTCTCCTGTTACCGAGATCAGAAATGATGTTGCATGAGTCGGATAGTTCATTGGCGGCTGGCCGTGCCTCCAGGTCGGTTTATGATCACTGGTAAACCACAGGTTGGAAATTCCGGGATGATAGTACTCTGCTTCTGCACTGAAAATTGTACCAAACCTGCCTTCTTCGTACCATTTTTTTGCCTGGATAGTATTCTGGCGATATACGCTTGTCTCTGCCATCATATATGTAAGGCCGGTACTCTTTACCGTATCAAGTATTGTGGCACATTCTTCCAGGGTCATTGCCACCGGTACTGCACACAAAACATGTTTACCTGCTTTAAGGGAAGCTATTACGTGATTTGCGTGGTCCGGGACAGGGGTGGCCAGAAAAACGGCTTCAATCTTTGGATCGGGTAATAGTTTCTCGAGTGATTCATAACTCTTTGAGCATTTATAAACTTTCATCAGAAGTTCGCGCCTGTCTGATCTGAGATCACTCACTGCTTCAACTATACAATCAGGATGTTCATGAAAATAAAAACTTGTTCCGAATCCTCCTCCGATTATGCCAATCCGGACCTTTTTTGCATTTGACTGAAAACCCGGAATTGTTAACCGTGGCGATATGGTAATTGCTGCAGCTCCTGATCCGGCAATATTGATGAACTTTCGCCGGCTTAAAGATGCTGATGAATTATTTGCTTTTGTTTTCATCCTGTTGATTATTAAATTGAATCATATCAAGGCTCCTGCAATAAAAGAAATCATATTAAAAATCCGTATCCAAGTGCACCCGTAAGAATTATCAGAATGAAGATTACAGGCAAGATATAAAACAGTCTCCTGCCCTTCCTGATGTCAAAGTTGTAAGCCAACCTCCCGATAAGCTTAAAACTCAGAAAAATGCCGGCAATCAGAGCTGATATCATAATCAAAATAAATACCCACTCTGTCCAGTATGGCAGTTGTGGCATTTCAATCTGCCTGAAGAGAATTGATTTTATTGTCTCCACACCTGTAATATCCTGAATAATGTATTTATAAAATGGAAATTTTGTAGTTATTTCCATGATAACAAGTCCAACGAAGAAAGCTGCAATAACCGGGAGAAAAATCAGGCTTACCTTCTGCAAATAGGTACTTAATGAAATTTTCACTTTCATAAAGATTACCAGCAGAAAATAAGGTAATGCCCATAATATCAGAGGGATAACTAAATATAAATATAAAACGTGAGCAAGATCTTTTACTAAATCTGTATTTATTCCCGATATATTAATGATATTGTTCGAAATGAATGAAGCACCCAAATCTGATATAACCTGAAAATGATTCATTTCGAATATCATGGAACCAGTAAGTAAAAACAGGAAAAACCATTCAGGCAGGCGTAAAGGCTGCAACATCATCAAATCGCCGGCAAATCCGATCTTTACAATTGCCGGATTAGGACGTGACGTATTATTGCTTGTTTTATAAGTACTGCAGGTCTTCATACATCCTCCGCACAAAAGGCAATGGTTATTATTATTTATTTCTGCAGGGATAAGATCAACCCCGCAGCTTTTGTAATTTAACTGATAAATGTACTTGTCATTTATACACGACTTGTCCGGACATTTAATGCAAACAGATTCCTTTTTCACTCTCCATCCGAGGGGAGCCAGTTTTGAAAAAATACCAAGCATATATCCCACAGGACAAATATACCGGCAGAAAGTATTCTTTTCAAAAATCAATCCGGAAATAATTGATATGCCTAAAATAAAAAGCAGGTACAAAGATGTATACTTCGGATTCAGGTCAATCTGCAAAATGGTAATTCCGACGACCAGGACGATCATATAAAACAAAGTTATGACCCATCCCGATAATATCCATCCGGGTCTTTTTCGTTTAAACCCAATTCTGGCAAAAAACGCGGTAACTAATTCAACAGGGCATATCATACACCAGATACGACCGATAAATATTGCTGATAATACTATTAATGGCCACCATAATCGCCAGACAAAACTGGTTGTTAAATTTGTTTTGGCAAGCTGGTTTATGAAAAACGGATCATCAGTAGGTGAGGTAAAACCAATGATCACCAATCCGATGAAAGCAATTAATGCAATTATTCTGAATGAAATAGGGAACCATATAGTTTCAAGAAGTTTATTCAATTTATTTAACATCAAAATCATAATTAAAATTATATCATCTAATTTGTGAGCCGTCTTGCCTTTGAACGGCCACCCTTCCATATATTATACTGTGGATCAGCATATTTGTTAAAAAAGTTATTGAGACGAATAACCAAATCCGCAAGTATACTTTCAGTTCCCGGCTGCCCGTATAAATTGAACCGTTCCTGTGGATCCAGCTTCATATTGTAAAGCTCGAAAGGCCCATCAGGGAAACGGGCTACATATTTCCATTCATCGGTTCTGATAACACGTGTGTTTTCCATTTCATAAAATACTTCGTTTTTCCAGTTAAGTTTTTGTCCACTAAGCAAAGGAGAAAAATCGCGCCCTGGCAGTTCCGGTTTCCGGGGTATCTTGTCTCCCAGTCCAAGATAGTTTAAAAGTGTTGGCAGGAAATCGTAGTTGCTTATGAAGATATCTGATGTTATGCCGGCTTTTATTTTATAGTTATGCCGGAAAATTAGCGGGATATTCATCATCAGTTCATGGGCTCCTATGGGCCGGAAGTGATCACCCATACCCCACATGCCATTATGTCCGCCAATGTAACCCTGATCGGCAGAATAAATAATTACCGTATTATCATCCAGTCCGAGAGTTTTAAGTTCGGACATTATCTCACCAACTCCATCGTCAACACCACTGGTTTCAGCAGCGAGCCTTTCCATCGCCACCTGCTTATTATGAAATGGTTTATTATGGAATTGCCATGGATGCATTTTGTCAGTCGGAAAACATGAGAAATGCATATCCTTATAATACCCGGCATGTCTGTTCCGCGGGGGATTCAGCATAAGATCCCCGAGAGCATATGGTCCGTTATAAGCGAGGAAAAGGAAGAACGGATTTTCTTTGTTTTGCCTTATAAACTCAATCCCTTTCTGTGTCCAGAGATCCGTTGTATATCCTGGTTCTTTGCGAAGCCTTCCATCTTCTATGACATCCTGATCGTAAAATTCCAGGGTATGCCCACCGGGTTTTGTAACCCAGTATGAAAATCCCTCCTGAACATTAAGATGATCTCCGAGATGCCACTTCCCGCTTAGTCCGCAAACATATCCGGCATCCCTCAGTATTTCACCAAGTGAATTGAATTCGTCAATCATCCGGTAGGCTTCGGGACCGATCATATTCTTGTTATCGATATATGAATGTACTCCATGCTGTGATGGGATCAATCCTGTAAGAAAAGTTGCCCTGGTTGGAGAACTTACGGGATTACTGCTCAATGCACGTGTAAATCTTATACCTTCTGATGCCAGGCGGTCAATATTTGGAGTTAAAATGTCGGTGTTGCCATAACAACCAAGTGACCACGCTCCCTGATTGTCGGTCAGGATAAATATAATATTCGGAAGATTTTTCGGTTGCTCTGCCGATAAATACTGTAAACCTGCAGTAGCAGCAATTGTAAAAACCGGAAGAAATCCGGCAGGATATCTTTTCATTTCCGTTTCAAAGTATTTATAAAAGTATCGATCAAAAATCTAATTTTTTACGTGTGCCTTCAGTTTGAAATTCCGTCTTAAAAGAGGCTGTTTCGTAAAGAAGAATGCATAAATGGTGATCATCAGGAAACAGAAACATGGCACGAGGTATGATATATTAACTCCGAACCTGTCGGTAATTGCCCCCTGGATAGGCGGGAAAAATGCCCCTCCGACTATGGCGAAATTCAATAAAGCAGATGCCCTGCCGGAGAAAGCTCCTACATCCTCGATGCCAAGGCTAAAGAGAGTCGGGAACATAATACCCAGGAATAAGCCTAATGCTGCCAGAAAGAACTCGTTATATCCCGTATTAAAAAATATGATCACCAAATAACAGATGATCATTCCTATCCCATAAACTCCGACAAGAATATGTGCTTTTACAAATCTCAGTATAAAAACTGCAAGCAGGCACATTGCCCCGGCAAAGATATAGTATAGGGTCAGGTAGCGTGAAGCTTCAGCCGGAGAGAAATTCAATACTTTTTGAAGATATGGTATAAAAAAGCCTGCAGTACATGCTTCCGCACCCACATAGAAAAACATCGCGAATACACCAAAAAAGAGATGTGGGTATTTGTGTAATTCCCTGAAAATGCCTTTTATGGAGAATATATCTTCTTCAGATGCCTTCATACCTGGTATCCGGGATAAAAGAAACAGGATTATTATAATCAGGAGCAATACTGCGAGAAGGGCATATGGAAAATGAAATCTTATATCTCCTGCACTGCTGTAAATCAGAGCAGTCGCAATAATGGGAGTAGTTGCATATCCGGTTCTGGCAAATAACTGTGCAAAATTCATACGGATTGCAGCACCTTCAGGATCGCCTAATAAAGCAAGGAAAGGATTTGCGGCAACATTAAATACTGTAATACCTGTCGAAAGAATAAATATTGCCGTAAGAACAATAAAATAAGAATCAAATATTTTCGCGGGAATGAATATCAGGCATCCCAGTGTACAAAAAAACAGAGCTGCAAGCAGGCTGATCTTGTAGCCGTAATGGTGAATCATCCACGCGATAGGAAACGGAAAGACAATATAAGTGATGTAGAACGAAAACTGAATCATCGTAGCCTGGAAATAGCTCATTTGAAAATGTTCGACCAGTGATGGCAGTAAAATATCGTTCATACAGAACATAATCCCGACAGCAAGAAAAAAAAAGCACAGGAGCAACAATGGTTTATATTGGTGTTTCATATATTCTATAACTTTGAATCCACAGTAACATCTATATTCAACAATTTACACAAGTCAACAAGCTCATTCACATAAGTCCCGTAAACAGCTGCAAAGTGCTGGGACTGAACATGATCTAAGATCTGCCTGACCGGAACATCAGGATAGAACTTGATGCTTGGCCATGAAGGTAAGGGGACGCCCATTTCAACCCATTGAGGCCTTTCTCTTCCCTCTCCTGTAACAATATGCATTCTGTATCCCTGTTTTGTTTCAGACAGACAGGCAAGTGTCATTCTTCCTTTTTTCATGTTTGAACAATGCGCAATTCCCTTAAGCAGAACCGTGGAGATATATTTTATCTGAGGTTTCCCTTCTATAAAATCGGAAGGGCAATAACCATCTTCACCGAGTAATATCCATTCAGGATGATGTTCATAATGTTCAATAAAGGCTACCTGCTTCCCGGATATTATTTTAAGCATGAGCTGGGAAACGGAATTCCCAAGATCATTTTCATCTACATACGGATAACCTGCATCAACAACAAGTGATGAAGGTACAGCATGTGTCAGCCCCATTTCAAGATCAACACCGTCAACGCATTTATAAGAAAAAGTATCAAATTTCTTTTCTTTACAGAGCGCTACAGTTCCCATATATACCCTTACAGCATATTCGACAACTTCATCATCCGGTTTACCCAGAGGATATTCCCAATCCTTTGAGACCCGTTTAACCTCTTCCCTCACCTCTGAAAGAGGTATCGAATCCATTCTTTTTTTCAGCTGCAACATATCCATGCTTTCAATTTCAGGGCCTATCAAATCACGCAATCTGGTCGGATTGAGACCTGTGGAATAGAGTCCCATGTCGTTATAACCTATCATCCCCAGTCTTGCATGCCTTAAACGTTTCATGGTATAAGCTGCTCTGGCGAATGATAAAATTCCGTTGATATCCATAGGCATATCAGGACCATTAAACAAATATTTAAATTTTATCCCCCATTGCTCCATAGGGAACCTCAAAGATGTTGAACCTGCACCCGCCGCCGGAGATATCAGTGTCCCTTTTTTACCAAATCTGCCTTCATGATCGGTGAAACCTCCGTAACTATAAAGTATCATAGGCTCATTTCTGAACTCATGTAACACTCTGAAGACTCCTCTTGTATCAATCCAGTTGATTATGTTAATGAAAAGGAAATCCCAGTCTTTGCCTTTTAGATCTCTGATAGCTCTTTCAGGCTCCGGCCCTTCTCCAAATACCGGATCAGTTGATATAAGCTCTAATCCGGCATCTGATAACTGCTTTTCAGCAGCTGAACTGATCATTTTAAGATTGTCAGGTTCATAGAACATTGTTCCAAAAGAAACGTATCCTGCTTTTATTTTTGTCATCTTTTAAGGTTTTAATTAATGTTATAATTATAATCTATTTCGACTTCTGCTACTGCCTTTTCAAGGAAATATTCATCGGTTTTTATCAAACTGTTATGATATTTATGTTATTCTTATGATACATGTCAATAATCTTTTGGTCAACAACACTATTAGTAATCAGATAATTGACCAGCGAAAGGGATGAATATGTGAAATAGGAATCTCTTTCCAGTTTTGATGAATCACATAACAAAAATACTTGTCGTGCCGATTCAGCCATTTTTATGGTTATCGATGCCTCTTTTTCATCAACACTACTCAATCCGTGAGCTATAGAAACCCCACCTGCTCCGATAAACGCTTTATCGGCTTTATATCTGTTGAGCAGATTTTCAGTCATCGGTCCGTATAGAGCCCTGCGCGAATTATCAAGCTCACCACCGATAAGATAAACTTTAATGTGCGGAAAAGGAAGAAGTTCCGAAATAACAGGTAATGAATTGGTTATTACCCTGATCTTCTGGAACTTTTTCAAGTATCTTGCAAGATAGTAAACCGTCGTACCGCAATCCATATATATTGTGTCATCCTCTTCAATAAAACTTGAAGCATATCTGCATATCTCTATTTTCTGTTCACTATGTTGGATAGCTTTACTATTAAAATCAAACAAACCGTTTGTGATCTTCGATTTAATGGCGCCTCCATGAATCCGGATCAGAAAACCTTTGTTTTCAAGCTCATTCAGGTCGCGCCTTGCTGTTATCTCGGAAATATTAAAACTCCCAACTATATCCTGTATACTTATTGATTCATTCTTATTGAGATAATTCAATATATACTTTTTTCTCAATTCATTTACCATTGCAATAAACCTCTTAAATATTTATAACAAATATGTACAATTAATAAATATTATATACTATTATTCAACAGACTTATTTAATTCACTTTGTCCGACTAAAAAGGTATGGGCGGAAGCATATTCTGTCATTTCAATCCGGTTCAGTCCTAATTCAATTGTCAGGAATTTCATAAAGATTTTAAATTAAACAAATAATGATCCGGTATTATTTATTAGGTTAAAAAAATATAATTGACCTAAAGTTATAATTTTAATCAAAAAAATCAAAAATGATCATAAATAATTTATTAAATTAATCCTGTCCATGAATGTACCCCGAAAATTGTAAAATGATAGTCGCCATATAACCAAATGAAACAGAAATAATTGTTAATCTGAGAAATATTATACTTTTTCATATTAACAGGATTTTTTGTTTTATATAAGGTTTTGATATATTTTTAAACAAATATTCCCAATCAAAAACAAACATTGAAATACTATGCAAAACACAACATTTAAAAAGACAACCTCCAGACGCAGATTTATTGGTAAGGCTACTCTGGGTCTGACAGCACTTACCGTTGCGCCAAACCTTTCATTTGCAGCAAGGCAGGATAATCCGCGGAAAATCAGGATTGGCATTATTGGCGGAAGATTTGGAACCAGTTTTCAGTTCCATGAGCATCCTGACTGTATAGTAGAGGCGGTGAGTGATTTACGTGCAGAGCGGAGGGAGCGTCTTATGAAGGTTTACAAATGTTCTAAAAGCTATGAATCGCTGGAGAAATTAATTCTTGATCCTAAAATCGATGCAGTATTTATTGCCACACCGGCTCCCGATCATGTAAGGCATGTTGTTGCTGCATTGAAAGCAGGGAAACACGTATTATGTGCAGTACCTGCTGCATATTCCATTGAGGAATGTTACAGGCTGAAAGATGCTGTTTTAAGCTCAGGACTTACATATATGATGGCCGAAACAAGCACTTACAGGCAAAATACTATTTCTGTAAAAAAATTCTATAAAGAAGGATTGTTCGGAAATATTTTCAGCTCTGCCGCGGAATATAATCATCCAGGCCTTGAAACATTATGGTTTGAAGATGGTAAACCGACATGGCGCCATGGAATGCCTCCGCTGTTATATCCCACTCATTGTACCTCCTTCCTGATATGTGTCACAGGAGAAAGATTAACACATGTAAGTGGATTGGGATGGGGTGATGACTCTCCTTTAATCAAGAATAATCCCTATGATAANNTTGAAGTAAACTGGAAAGGTGCATTCAGAAGCGTTGAAAGAGGAGAATGGAGAGGAGAAAAAATGAGCTTTTTTTCTGCCTTAAAGGAAGGAGATGAGCATATTATTGTTAAGGCTGCCAACAGGGCAGGAAAAGATGATGCGGGATTTCAATATACTGCCAATTTAGTTGAAACCTATAAACAACCATTATGGTGGCAGACAGATATGTTACCTGAACCCTTACGCCACAACAGCGGACATGACGGATCACATACATTCATTACACATGAGTTTATTGATTCATTGATCAAGGATCGAAGGCCAGAGGTCGATGTCTATGAGGCACTTGCTTATACAGCCCCGGG
>DNOQ01000154.1:16629-19644 GCA_003501665.1 Bacteroidales bacterium
CCTTTTACGACCAATTCTATTGGCTTTTTATCAGAAGTGGTAAATATTGTTATAGTTTTATGAAATGAACCGGTAATATTTGAATTGTATTTGACACTGATCTTACCTGAACCATTCGGTTCGACAGGTTTTTTAGACCATACCGGAACAGTACACCCACAGGATGCTGTTACCCGGATTATTGCCAGAGGTTTTTCAGTTTTGTTAATAAAGGAAAAAACACATTCCGCTTTCGATCCTTTGGCAATTATTCCAAAATCATGGATTGTTTTATCAAAAATAATTGAATAATCAGTACCGTCCTGACCCTTTAAAAATATAACAGTGAAAAATAAAACAACAGTTGTCAATTTACGTATCATCATAAATTCCTATAATGTGAAATCTTTAATTAATATAATTGATGAAGATAGTTTATTTCCAAGTTGTATTTCGTTAAAATGCTGGTAAACAGGAATATCAATAAGCATTGATATATTCCAGGATCCGGCAAGGGATACATTCAATTGAGGTATAAGGAAAAATGAACAGTTACCCGATCCCTCAATTAGCTGGCCGTCTTTAAGGTGCTTACTTCTTATCTGATTCTTAAGTTGCATGATCGCCGTCCATCCTTGTAACCGGGAATTTTCAACTGAAAAATGTTTTGAGAAAAAAAATGAAGTTGAATATGAATTGCCATAATTATACTTTTGTTTATTCTCGAAATATTTCTCAAAACGATTGATTAATAGGAAATTAATAGAACTAAAAGGGAATTCTTTAATAATATTTGATTGAGCTACCAATCCATAAGAACCTGTTGAAGGTTGTAAATCAACGGGTAATGTTACCCCATTAACCCGTTGAAGATCCCTGGAGAAAGGGATATTTGATCCTATGGCACAGCTTATCTCAAACTGACTATCCTGACTGCTAAAAATTCTTGGTCTGAGTGAAATAACTGCATCAGAAAGTCCAAATCCCGAAAGCTTTTCATCATTTATCTCATAAAGATGAGTTTTATTTATTACATAAACTGTCTCCATCTCTATGGTAAGCTTTTCCGAAATACCATAACCTACAAGCAGGCCCAGATAATTTGAAACAGCTTTTTTGATAGTCCCGATATCTCCTGAATATACTTCATCGCCATCATAATACTTATCAGAAACTGAGATCCTGTAAAATAATGCTGCCCTTAAAACTCGTTTGTCCAGCAATCCCAAATTCACAGTGCTTCCGATCGGATTGCCGGATGAGGCACAACATTGCGGAAAGACAATTCTTCCACATATTATAAAAACTAAAATAGCGATTATGGTATGACGCGTCATTTTATAACGGTGATTTTTATTGATTTGCTTTCAGACGCGTTTTTAGCCCTGGCTTCACATGTAATAATTACATTACCCCAGCAACAGGGAGAGGATAAATATGTAACCCGACTTCCTTCTCCAAGAACAGGCCCCTCACTGGCTGACCAAATAAATATAATTTTGTTACCTGTTACTTTGGCTGTGATTTCCGTAGACTGACCTCTTGATATAGTATCTTTCTCAGCTGTCAGACTATCAAAAGAGATCAGGTAACAATCCGGTTGTATTTTTTTATCATCCCATTTAACATCTTTGTTGCAGCCGGGAATAATCAAAACGAAGAAAATGCAAAAAAATGAAAAACCTTTCAAATTCATATGTTTATAACTGGTTTAACTTCTTTTAAAACTCTTTACTTATGATTTAAAATTAATAAATTATATGAACTATAGATATCTGAGGTCAAATTTAGTATAAAAAAATTATGGCAACCCCTCAGGATATTAATTTCAAATATTGCTGATACTATCCGGAAGATTACGATAAAGTATAGCAGATATTGTTCTTTAATTCCGAATATTTTTAAAGATATTTTCAACGTCGATCCGAAAAACATATATTTTTACGCTGGTAATAATTAGATACATTTAATAATTAATTATGATTTAGAGTTAAAATCATTTTTAAATTCTCATTATATTTTGTTGTCTTAATTAAACTTGTTTTAAAATTGTAATTATATGGGAAATAAATGTTTATTAATTCCGGTTACACTATTTCTGATATCATGCGGTCAGTCATGTAAAAATAACCCGGTGATAAAGAAAGAGATCTACGGAATCCATAATGGCAAAGAAGTTTATCTGTTAACGCTTACAAATAAATCCGGTAATATTTTAAAGCTTACAAATTTCGGAGCTAAAATCACATGGATAGAAGTGCCTGATAAGAATGGTAATAAAGATAATGTAACGTTCGGTTATGATACTTTTGAAGGAACTGTAAAGGGAGATATATCATTTGGTTCAACCATCGGAAGATATGCCAACAGGATAGCAAACGGCAGATTTACTCTGAATGGTCATGAATATAAACTCTCACTTAATAATAAACCTAATTTTATTCATGGCGGACCTGGTGGATGGCACAGCTCTGTTTGGGAAACTGAAATAATAAAGAAAGCCGGATCTCCGGCTGTTAAGTTCACACTTAAATCACCGGACATGGAGGAAGGTTTTCCCGGGAATATGGATGTTGAGGTAATTTATACCTGGACTGACGATAATGAAATTGTTATGGATTATAGGGCTGTCACAGATAAAAAGACAGTTTTCAATATCACAAATCATGCATATTTTAATCTTCATGGTGCAGGCAATGGCGATATCCTCGATCATTACCTGACCATTAAAGCATCTGCTTTCCTTCCGGTTGATCAGGTAATGATCCCAACCGGAGAGATACGTCCTGTTTCAGGAACTCCTTTTGATTTTACCACTCCACACACTATAGGGAAAAGAATCGGAGATAATTATGACCAGTTGATTATTGGCAGGGGCTATGATCATAATTATGTCCTCGACAACAGAGAGGAAGTTGATGTAATTGTGTATGAGCCAGTCAGCGGGCGAATTTTGGAAGTTATTACCGATCAGCCGGGGATTCAGCTTTATACCGGAAATTTTCTTAATGGATCCAGGATTGGACATGGAGGAAA
>DNOQ01000463.1 GCA_003501665.1 Bacteroidales bacterium
CATCAACCTGTTTCATGTTCTGTGTTTTCCTGATCTCAGCTGTTTCCCGGGAAGTCGAACCAAATCCATCGGTCCACCAATCAAGCCATGCATTACGGTAAACAGGAAGCTCATCTCCCCAGTTTTTTTCGACATATTCGAAAAACTCACTGGCTACAGAAAGTCTTATTTTTGGATATTCATATTTCTCATTCCACAACATAACACGTTCACTTGCAGCAGTGGCAGGCGGGGCATTATCGGTGTAGTAACCTGAGAACTGAATGGCAACCCTGTCGAGGGGATAACCTCTGCTTTCCAGATCGGCAAGATGCCACAGAATGTTTGCAGCAAAATTGGGCGATTTATTTACCAGTCCGTAGATATTGCCATCATGGTAGTGGTCGGCCCGGAAAGCAAGCATCCTTTCACCCGACGGCGATTCCCACCAGAAACATGTAGGTTTATCGAACGGTCTTATGGATCTGGTCTCATTAATACCCATATTAAGATACCTGATACCTGTGTTTTTGAAGTAATCGGGCATGCACCAGGCAACACCGTTTACGTCATTCTGCATGGCGGTTTTTACCGGGATACCCAGCCTGCTGAATTCCCTGAGAGGTTGTAAAAAATCGTACATAATATTTTCATCAGCTATTTCAGCCATATTAGCATACATTCCTGTTACCTCGATGCGACCCTCTGCTATTCTTTTTTTAAACCTCTCGATCTGCGACGTTGGTCTCGACCGGAGATATTCTCTCGTTACCCACGATGATTCACATGTCCACCTGAATTTAGCATCATCCGGCAAATGATCAGTCTTATCACAATAATCCAGGGCATAGTCGATATAGCGCATGTGTTCGGCAAGTATCTCCGATTGCGGACGGGTATAACCAATATCGGTGTGAGAATGCTGAACAAGGTATATCTGCCATTTTTTGGGGGGTACAAGGGTTACAGGGTAGTTCTCCGCTACCTTATTATCGATCTTCGCAGCAACAGTGATCTTTTTAGCCTTGTTAACTGCAGGGACTTTCAGAAGGTACCTGTTATTTCCTTTTACGAGATCGGCTTTCAGAAGTTCTTTACCACCGGATGTGAACAAAATCTTCCCCGGAGTATCAGCTTTATAATTTGCTATAATTTGTTGATAAGCCTTACCCTCTTCCCTGAACAAAACAGGAGCATTTTTAAATTCGACTTCTGATGGTTGGGTATTTTGACTAAAGCCCTGAATAAAGTTAAAAAGTAGCGTTACCATAATCAGCAGGACAGGCATACGGATTTTTCCCATAGTATTAAATATTATGTTTAATAATAAACATAGCTAATTGCAAATCAGTAAGATACTAAATGAAAAAAGAAGGTGTCTCAAGAGAGACACCTTCTTTTTAGTACACTTTATGATATCACAGTAAGATGAGCGTATTGGTTGCCAATCCTGTATTCAAGAGTGATTGAGACTCCAGGAACGACAGAGACTACTCTTATCATGCCGTAATAAACGTCTGAAGGATTAGGTCCGTTAACGATTTTAAAAATATAGACGCCTGCTCCGACTATCGGATCAGCAGTGGATGTTGGAGTTCCTGCTGTAAAAGCAGCAATTGCATCGAGTGAACTGTTCTTATCATACAATGCAAGTGTAGCCGGAACAAAAGATATCTCTTTCCCACTTACTGCCCAGTTTGAGCCGCCATGGATTATTAGAGATCCACCATCGATAGCAAGTATGGCATTGGCATCAGTTGCAGCAACACCCTTGTTGGTCAGGATATTTCTTCCTGCTGAGCTGCCTCCCAGAGTTAATGTAATACCGGTTTTCTTAAGATAGAAATAAGGATCACGGACTACTACTGTATAGGATATATCATCAGAATATGTACCTGATGTAGCCTTGAAAGAATAGATCATGGTATCCTTGCCGGCAGCAAAATCAGTTCCCGATATTGGAACAAGGAAAGGATCTGCAGTGGCAAAAGGTGATCCCGGAACTACAACCGGTGTATCCTTCACACCATTCTTCCTTGTAACAACCAGAGTACCGGTATATGTACTCAGTTTTGGTTTAACAGTCACATTAAAGTAAGCTGTCTCATCCGTGCGGGTAATGTCAACCTCTTTTCCACCAGCTTTTGGTTTAGTAACAGTTGTGGCGGCAATCAGTTCAATTCTTTGTTTGGCATAATCTGTTTCGCCATTAAAAACTACAGTAACATAGTCCCCCAATTTTACAAGTTTTGCTTCAGTCCTTGTATATGTAACGGTAGCTTTTTTATCAGCCCCGACGGTTGCTGTCTTCTGGGTTCCTGCCAGCGGCAAGAGCTGCATAGTGGCACTCGCACTCCCGGATGGTACCTGTAGCTGAAGACACTCTACATTCATTACATCGCCCTGTTTTGCATTGGGCAGGGTAGCGGTTACTGAAAATTGATCATCAAGAGAACTGATACCAGATGTAGTAGTACTTGAGATGGTAGTAAATATGATATTCCCGTTTTCATCTCTGGGGACATCATATATATCCTCCTGACAACTCACCATCAGGACCAGCATTATTATTGATAATGATATGATTCTTTTCATTTTCGTATATTTATCAGATTAATTGAATAAATCATCAGTTCTGATCCTTTTGTTTAGGTGACCACCCATAATTCTGCAAACAGAACTTGTTGTTATCTATCTCAGTCGATGAAATCGGATCTAACAGATGTTGTGCAGTGAACTGGTAGATGAACATTGTAGGTTGATGACCTACTAAATTCACAAGAGCAGTAAACTGACCACTCCCATCAGCGAGTGCTTTACGTGTACGCCTCATGTCATACAGCATTTTGTTTTCAAAGATCAGCTCATAAGCACGTTCAGCCATTATTTCCTTGAGAGTAATGTCAGCCAGCTGATAGATTGGCAATCCGGCCTTAGTTCTTATCTCATTAATACCTTTAATTATATCAGCTTCCGGAACTGCTTGACCCAACTGTCCCAGAGTCCAGTTAATTTCTGTTTGCATCAGCATAACATCGGCCCACCTGTATACAGGGAAATTCAGTCCCGACATACCGGTAACTTTTGCAGCATTGTAATCATAATACTTATAGAGGAATGGCAACGGGAATTTGGGAGCAGGTCCTTCGTTTATATCATATTTTGAAGCAAAGTTATCACCATAATAGAAATAACCCTGCTTATCAACAAGACGAAGGTCTGCCGGATTATATGAATTAGAATATGCCAGGGCTGGGACAGTAGTCCCGGATTCAACAGTATAAACAGTTGTATGTCCTGCCACTGGAACAGTCGTATTCGTTATCCCATTGTTGGATGTACCCGCCAGATACTGGATCGAGAATATTGCACCATTCTTATTATTCATCTCAGGTTGGCGAAGATCGCTATAATTCCAGGTTCCATATGTTGATGATAATCCGGCCATGAAATCAATTTGTTCTTTGGCTTTCTGGAGGAATGATCTTGCACTAGGAGTATTGACCGGATAAGTAGTCGCCGTCCATAACCCCTGCACACAATATTGCACAGTGGTGTCTGTTACTTCCTGGTAAGGATATCCTGCCATAGTAAGATAAACATCAGCCATTAGCATTCGTGCGACATGTTTTGTAACACGACCTGTTGATCTTGCATCAGCCATTGCACTCTGGTTAACAGCAAATTCCAGATCAGGGACAATGATCTTATCATATATAGTCTTCAGAGAAACACGTGGCTGTGAAGACTCTTCAACAGTCCAGGTAGGCTTTACGTTATAAATAAGATCCCCGTATCTACGTACCAGGATGAAGTAGTACAATGCACGAAGTGTGCGAATTTCTCCGAGGTATTTCGATTTTTCAGTATCAGATAAACCGGTTACTTCTGGTATTTTTTTTATTGAAAGGTTGCAATCCCTTATACCTCGATACCAGAAGTTCCAAGGTAAAATGAAATACTCGCTGTCACCGCTTTGTTGACCGAATTCGTATTTGTAAAGATCTGATGCCTGGTATTGTGAATAGGCTTTGCCTGTTGCATATTCCAAAGAATTCATAACGGAACCTCCCCACCACTGTGCACCTGCAGTCCAGCTTGCCAGAGATCTGTAGGGTCCTGTTGCAAGAGCCACACCACCCGGATTACTTGTAATAATAGCCTCATCGGTAAGGGTTCCGGTGGGACTTTCAGCCAGAAAATCCTCACATGAACCAAGAATAATACCAAGTGCGATTAATAATAATAATATATTATATTTCATTTTTTTAATGTTTTAAGATTTAGAAAGAAACATTTACACCTAATGTATAGGTCGAAGGACGTGGATACGCATAGAAGTCCATACCGGGAGTCAGGTTATCAAACATGTTGCCGCTGTCACTACCTTCAGGATCATACCCTGAATACTTCGTAAGCACAAAGAAATTCTTAGCAGTAAAAAATAGTCTCATCCTGTTGATCCCTTTGATTTGATTAAGAGTATATCCCAGAGTTGCTCCCTCGCCTCTTATGAATGAAGCATCTTCAATCCACCATGTATCAGGAAATGTCAGGTAATAAGCACCACCCATTCCCGGACGCACCTCAGCTACCATGGAATTTTGGTTGTAAGGAGTCCATGCACTAAGAACTCTATTCTTGCTGTTACCCATCACCTGCCGGTCTTCACCGGAGTGGTTTGTCCTGTTCGCTTTCGAAGCACCGTATGATACCCTGATTTCAAACATGAAATCAAAGTTCCTGAAGTTAATGGTGTTGGTAATATCCATATCCCATTTCGGGAATGCACTTCCTATAATATCACTGTCTGCAAGGTAAGTTATCCGGCCATCATCATTTTTGTCGAAGTATTTAAGATCACCCGGTACAAACCCATAGCGTGCTGCAAGGGACGCTTCCTGTGTACTGTATGTTCCAAGACGTGTCAGTCCCAGGAATGAACCAATGGGAGCACCTACTCTTAAAACAGTATTAGGTCCACCAACCCAGCCGTTCATGTTAATATCTGCCCCGGTCGGACCAAGCTGAACGATCTCGTTCTTGTTATGACTCCAGGTAAGATCTGTATACCAGCTGAAATCTGAACTCCTGATATTATGAGTGGAAATTTGTACTTCAAATCCTTCATTCTTAACTTGCCCGTAATTCTTCCTTACTGACCCAACTGTAGTAGATTGAGGCAATTGTACGGAAAGAAGCATGTCCTTTGTTAACTTATAATAGTAATCAAGAACCAGCATTATACGGTCATTGAACAGTCCGATATCAGCACCTGTATTCCACTGAGTTGTTTTTTCCCAACGCAGATCAGGATTACCAACCGTACTTGGAAACAAACCCGGATTAAGTTTACCATCCAGAACAACATTAGTTGAACTCAAGAATGTCTGAGTTACATAACTACCAATCTCCTGATTACCTGTCTGACCAACGCTAAAACGAAGTTTAAGGTTTGATAACGCATCAATATTCCTTATGAATTCTTCATCCGACAGCCTCCACGCTACAGAAGCTGAGGGGAAGAAACCATACTTTGTGTTTAGACCAAATTTTGATGATCCGTCAATACGGGTAGTAGCAGTTAACAAATACTTATTTTTATAACCATAAGTTGCACGTGCAAAATAAGAGTTTAGTGAGTTATTACCATCACTGCTTGACGGAGCAGGTCTTGTATGAGTTCCAACACCAATATTATGCCATTTGTAAAAGTCGTCAAAAAAGTTCTGGTTAAATGTGTTCAGGTTCTGCCATGAATACCTTGACCATGAAAGACCTAACAGACCTGTTATGGCATGATCGCCCAATACCTTATTATAATTAAAGTAGTTTTCATTCTGCCAGTAGAAGGTTTTTTGGACATTGATATTGGCACTACCAAAAGCCGCACGGGTTACTCCTCTGCTTCCATAGTTGTTATATTTGGATGCCATGTCGTCAGCAGCAAAGTTTGATTTGAATGTCAGGTCAGGTGTAATCTGGAAATTCAATGTAATATCTCCCGTGAACTGGGACCGGTCGGTAAATGTTTCAACAGTTTTACTTATCATATATGGATTTTGGGCGTCAGCCTCTCCTACCGGGAAATCAATGTTTGCACCATAGGTGTTTGCGTATTGTTTATATATATCCGGATCATTGGGATACTGGGGCGGAATTACAGGGAATGCTTCACCGACGGCACGAGATATCCCGCCACTGAAAAATGATACGTCATTAGTCCGTTCTTTGGTTTTAATTACCATAATCTGTGAGCTGATAGTCAGCCATTTGGATATTTTAAAATCACCGTTCAACTTACCTGAAAAACGGTCGAAGTATGAATTTAATAATAATCCGTCTTCAAGTGAATAATTCAGGAATGTACCAAATTTGGCACTTTCGTTTCCGCCACGGATACTGATCTGATGGTTGGTTGAAGTCGAATGGGGGAATATTAAATCTTCATAGTCAGTATCGAATCTTGGTTTATAATAATTGCCATCCTCTCCTAACATCGGAACTGAATAACCACCCTGAGTGGTCTTTTCGAAAAGCCAGGGCAAATCGGAGAAGGACGTTCCATTGAAACCTGCCGGCCACAGATCCGAAAAAGGATTCAGAAGATTGTTTGGCGTCGTGCCATACTTCCCAACATTAAGCCAGGCTTGTCTTGCGACATACAAGAATTGTTCTGTATTATTAACAACATAATCCCTTTGTCTTATACCTCTTGACACGTAGCCGCTATATTCCACCGATGTTTTACCTGCAAAACCACGCTTTGTTGTGATGATAATTACACCATTTGCGCCACGGGCACCGTAAATAGCAGTTGCTGATGCATCTTTCAGGACGTCAATGGATTGTATTTCGTTGGGATTTATGATACGGTAAGCATCTGCAACACCAACAATGCCGTCAACAACGAACAGAGGGGAATTGCTGCTGTAGATAGAGTTTGTTCCCCGAACGCGGATCATTGCTATGCTTCCCGGAGCACCGCCGGCTTCAATTACTTTGACGCCGGCTATTTTTCCGCTTATCGCCTGTGCAACATTGAAAACCGGTTTGTCCAGAAGCCTATCTGCATCAACTTTGGTCACAGCACCTGTCAGATCCCTTCTTAACTGGGTGCCATATCCTACTACCACTACTTCACTTAACTTTGATAATTCGGTCTGTAATGCAATGTTCAGGGTTGTCCTGCCGCCCAGAGGAATGTTTTGAGTTATATAACCGATAAATGATATTTGAATAGTGGCATCCGCACTTGGCACGACCAGGCTGAAATTTCCTGCTGCATCAGTCATAGCTCCAATTGTTGTCCCGGTAACCACAACGTTCACACCAGGCATAGGAATTCCGGTAGCACCATCGGTAATCGTACCTCTTACAGTCACCTGCTGGAGATCACCCGAAATAATGTCTCCACCGGCCGCTGTAAGATCATTAGTAAGAGTAAATACCAGAATTATAGCTAAATTCAGGTATAAAAAGATTTTATATTTCTTCCAAAGGGAAAAAATAGAAAAGTAATTTTTTTTCATAATTTAATAAATTGTTAGTATGAATTAGAGTTAAACATAATTAGTCTGTTTTGTAATTTCAGACTATAACTGTAATTAACTTAATAATCTCAATAGGGAAAACAATTTTAATTAGTCTTCCTTCTTAACTATTTAATTTCTAAAATGTTTCCATAGGCATTTGAGGTTTCAGGTTAGACTTAGGGTAATTAAAATAAGCTTTATCAGCTTAAAGAAATTATCAAAAATAAAGTTTTCTAGTTGCAAGATAGACAAATATTTTTAATTAAACACAGGATTGAAAAAAAAATATTTCTGCCAAATGAAGTCAGCTTTTGATGTGTATATTTTAATGCGTATATTTTAATAAGGATTCCGGACTGCGGAACCTGGTATTATTTTAATAAGATCTCCAGATGTGAGCAACTTCCGGAATTCATAACTTTAAAAAATGATTTTAAATCATCATGTGAGAGAGAACCGAGCATTTCATCAACCTGTTACGAAACAGTTTTTCTCGTCGATAAACTGCCCGAATTGCGAAAAAAGTATTTGCATAATATATAATTACTTCCCATCTATAGGATGTTTCTTCTTCTCATACTTATCAGACACCAATGATCAAACTTATCTTAGATGTTTCCCCGAATCTGCTGAAGCAATGATCTTCCTTTATCCGTTAAATAGTATTGTTGCCTTGGATCGGTGGTATTCTCCGGATCAGTCATAATAATAATTCCTTCTTCAATCAGAGGGGTAATAAACTTTTTCCGAAACTTAGTGCGATCTTTCCAACCCATTTCTGTCATTATCTCCCTGATCAACCTGGGTTCTACACAATAATCGAGAATTCTTTCAACCTGGTGCCAACCTGGTCCCAACTTGGTGCCAACCCGGTTCCAGGCGGCATCATTAGCAAAAGCCACTATTGTTTTTGCTATATCTGCAACGGCAGGCAGCTTTGCTTTAAACTCAAGCCTGCGTCCTTCAGGTTGTTTTATGAGTTCTGTAAATTTCATTTGTGCAAATATATATTCAATAAGGTCCTCAATTAATCAATCTTCCTCATTCTGCGTCATATAGTATTGTGTAGCATATGCTAATATAGACTATAAAATAGGTTGTTTTACATTGTATTTCCGGCTTTGTATAAATTGGATTTAATTGACCTGATATTGACGTTATTTTTTCTTTTCATATTGTTTTTTCAATTACCTTGAAAGAAACATCAAACTTACCAAAAAGCTATTTTTCCGGGGTCCATGCCGATCTGATTTTAATTATCAGAGCTTTAAGCTCCTCTTCAGTTGGCTTTTCTCCCCTGACAGTCCTGAAAAAAACGGGTAATTGATCCAGAATCTCAGATTCGATCAGTTCTTCCGGAACAGTTGATAAAGCTGCCAGGTCCAAGAGTTCTTTATAACCCTGACTTCCTGTTTTTATC
>DNOQ01000262.1:0-374 GCA_003501665.1 Bacteroidales bacterium
CTCTTTCCCATGATTCCCCTGTTCCGCCCCGCCATGAAGAATTGACAAGGTCAGGCCAGAAGTCATCAAGATTGCCTGTAAGTGCTTCAGCCTGAGCTGTTAGCTGATCTTTGAGCCACCCTTCGGGCCTGACTGAACCAAGCGGAAGCTTTATGTATGCATTCTGTACCAGAGGTTCAGAATTGCCTTTGTAATGCATATTTTCCTTTTTTCCGTTACACGCGGAAAGCAGCAAGATAAGTATTGCTGTCATTATGGTAATTGCTTTATACATAATTATAATTTTTTTTTATTAACCACCTTTCATCGCTCACCTCTCACCGCTCATTACCGACTAAGTTGGCAGTTGGCAATCTTGAATCTTGAATCTTGAA
>DNOQ01000262.1:394-26346 GCA_003501665.1 Bacteroidales bacterium
CTTCTGCCACGACAATCTCAATTCCGGATTAATACTTCGATTGATATCCACTCCTTCAATAGCCTGTAACATATCAAACCATGCAACACCTGCCGAAGGCATCTGAAGGATGACATTTGTTTTGGGAGGAATATCTTCTCCGGTCGGAATTGTGATACCCGTCATATATTCCTTCCATTCATTGGTCAGTTTAAAACGTTTTGACCCGTAATTTCCCAGTGATAATTCAAAATATTGAGGTTTATCTCTTTTATCCGGATCGGGGATCTGTTCAGGATCCGTCCTTGCCCATACGGAAATATAGTAAGTCATTCCCGGCCTGGTTTTAAAGGGGAAGAATCTGAGTCGTGCACTGCGGTTATCACGGGGTGTTACAAGCCTGAGTGAATGATTTCCCTCTAAATGTTCCCTGGTATCAAGAAAAAAGGTTGCCCCTCTGTCGCCATTGTTCCATGCATAGCATGATGCAGGTATTCCGGGGCCCGACAGATCCTCGAAACCCGGATCAGTAACCAGGTTGCCTTTCCATGGTTTGATGGCCTCTTTAATTGTTTCAAGATTAATTAAATATACCTGGGTCCCCAATGCTGAAAGCTGATCGGTAAAACGGCCGCTGTTCATTGAAATGAATCTGTTTTCAAAAAGGACCATTGCTCTTCCCTGCAGGGCTCTGGAAATTGTATATTCAGTCTTCTGGGGTAAATTGATCCTGTTAGCTGCAATGATCATCAGCTGGCCGTTATGTACAAATGATCTGACAATAATGTTGTCTGAACCTGATGTTAACGGAACCGTAGCTTCATCTGACAGCAGCCATGGTGTCATTTCCATTATCTCAACCGAGATTCTTCCGCATTCATTCCAGAGTGCCGTTGATTTGGGAAAAAGGTTAAGTCCTTCCCTGACAAAATACTGAATCCCTTTAACACCATTTATGACAGACTGGTATGTCATTGCCCTGAGTTCCTGTATTGTCGGCTCCCTTTTCCATATCTCTCCACCGCCGAAAACCTGGGGGACCATCCAGACAGGTCTTTTTCCCCTGAATTCGTTTGACAGAGTTCTTGCCACATTACCCGGAAGGGTGACAGGTGAGTCAGGAATAGGATACGGATCAGCCATTACGATATCCAGAGCATCAATGTAATTTCTTGAGGCCAGCCATGGCGCCATAAACACCATTGATTGGGGGTGCCATGGGTCATTCTCTTTTATCAGATTGTAAATAGCCTTGAGTGTATCGGGAGGAATGCCATAACCGTTTGGTTCATCGGCAATATACCATGCAAGAAGAGCAGGGTGATCGCGGAAAGATCTTATTTCGTTTAAAAGGAGCGCTCTCTTTTCTGACCAGGTGATACCTTCGATTACGGATCCCACACCGCCGCCTCCCGATACAGACAAAAGATTATAATGTACTTTCAGACCCAGTTCTGCACACCTGTCCATATATGCTTTACGTTCATTGAACGAGGCCGGTAGTATCTTCTGGTAGGGAGAAATTGTATTAAATCCTTTAACTGCTTCTTCTTCAGGCAAAGTCGGATAAACAGGCGAATAACAGTAAAATCCCGAGGGAAAGAATTGTCTTTTATTTACTATCAGACCTCCTGTCAGCCGGTCGGTTTTTACCTCATTTGGTTTATAATCAAGTTTGATCAGATCAGTCGCTGCCATAAACTTTGTAATACTCCCCGATACTTTTATCTCTGCTGTTATTCTGTGTGTACCCTTCCTTACATCAGGCTTAAATGGAATGCGGAATATTTTCTGCCCGGGGATTCCGTTCCATAAACAGATAGTATCGCGATTATCCGATTTCACACATACCGATATCTTATTGGTAATATAGCTATACGGAATATGAAGGATTATTTCCCCGTTCTCTTCGGTAGTATAAAATGAATACCGCGAATTGATACTGAACGCGAGGGAGTCAATTTTCTGTGAGAGAATCGAAGTATTGACAGCAATGATCAGACATATAATAATTAATGGTGTTTTCGCGGGATTGGTCATCTTTATGAGATATTTTGCCCTTAAAAGTATTAAATCCTGTAGAAATCTTAAATTTGTAACACGATAAGTTATCAAAACATGCCGACATAGCGCAACCAGCAGAGTGGATAACTCATCTCATTTATAAGAATAGTTTTAAACCCATTTCTTTAATTAATATCCAATGCCTATGGTAGCACATCTAATTTACTATTAATCTATATTTTATGTAGCTGAAAAAATCAATAGGGGTTTTCGTGAGTTTTATGATTAACATTATTTTATAAATCACAAAAATTTAATTTACCAAATCAATGGAAAATCAAATTAAGGAGAATTTATTGTTACTGCCCGGAAAAATGGCCAGAAACATTATTGCGGTTAATTTTCTGTTAATAATGATGATTATTTCTGCAATCAATGCGATGGCCTTGGGCCCGGGTTTGACTGATCAGGATGGATATTTTGTCCAGAATACTGTTTCCGGAAGAGTTTCTGATGCGAATGGTGAACCGTTACCGGGGGTGACGGTAGCAGTAAAAGGGACTAATCTTGGTACACTTACTGATATGGAAGGGAAGTTTACCCTGAGTAATATTCCTGATGGTGCGGTACTGGTCTTTTCTTTTGTTGGACTAAAAACACAGGAGATACCTGTAGCTGGTAAAGTTACATTTGATATCCGGATGGAAGAGGAAGCTATCGGTCTGGCAGAGGTTGTGGTTATTGGTTATGGAACTGCTCTGCGAAGGGATTTCACGGGGACAGTAGGGTCTCTAAATGTTGAGACATCACCGGTTTCCCAGTTGCCTAAATTTAATGCACTTGAAAGCCTGAAGGGAAGTATCTCCGGCCTTGATATCGGTGCAACAAATACAGCCGGAGGGCAGCCAAGTATGCTGATCAGAGGTCAGAATTCGATCTCCGGATCCAATGATCCCCTGATTGTACTCGACGGAGTAATTTTTCTGGGAAGTCTGGGGGATATTAATCCAAACGACATTGCCAGTTTCGACGTACTTAAAGATGCTGTTTCCGCTGCAGCTTATGGTTCAAGGTCAGCTAACGGTGTTATTGCAATCACTACCAAAAAGGGACTTATAGGAAAGCCGATCATAAGTTTCAAAGCATCTTCAGGAATTCAGTCATGGCAGAATATGCCTGTTATGATGAAAGGTGAAGAATGGATTGCGGTTGTCAATGCCCGTAACCAGTATTCTCCGGGATCAACTGAATGGATGAAACCTGGCGAACTTGCCAACCTGGCTGCCGGAAAAGAAACAGTATGGCTTGATGAGGTTACAAGAACAGGTGTTGTACAGGATTATCAACTTGCCGTTTCCGGTGCAAATCCAAACGTAAATTATTACTTATCAGCTGCATATAATGGCAACAGAGGGATTATTGTGGGAGATGATTTCAACCGTCTTTCTTTTTTGGCTAAACTGAAGACGAATGTCACAAAATGGCTTGAGATAGGAATGGATGCCGGTTTCTCACGACGCGATTATTCAGGATTCTCAGCTAATATCGGTACTGCACAGGTAATGTCGCCGTATGGTGTTATGTACCGTGATGATCTGGGTAATCTTGAAAAGTATCCCTATACCCAGTCGGGTGTAAATCCTTTATGGGGTGTGGTAAATGATGTTGTAGATAACAGTGATATCAGAAATAATTTCAGACTGAATGCATATACCATTGTTGATATTCCCTGGGTGGAAGGCCTCAGCTATCGGCTTAATCTACAGACAAATCTTGATAAAAACGAATCAGGTAATTTTTATTTTGAGGATTATTACATTGCTGAAGGCGAAAGTATTGAGAGATATTCTGCAGCAGTAGTCCAGGGATTCCTGTCAAGAGCAAATGGTAACATAAATAACACCAGCACATTTAGTTATGTATTTGACAATATTCTGAATTATAAGCATGTATTTGGCATACACAATGTTGATATTACTGCTGTTGCCACAAGAGACCTGCGTCAATACAAGCAGGTTAATACAACAGGTTCCGATTTTGCCGCGAACGGTAATACAACCCTTGGCATGTGGGGATTACATAAAGCAACCGTACAGAAAGTTATACTGAATGCTGAAGATAGGGCCAACATAGGATACTATGGCCGGGTGAATTATTCATTTGGAGACAAGTATTTCTTCACCGGATCTTATCGCCGTGATGGTGCTTCAGTATTTGGCGCAAATAATAAATGGGCAAATTTCTTCGCTGCAGGGATGGCTTATAAAATATCCAATGAACCTTTCTTCAATATTGATGCGATTAACAGCTTAAAGCTTAAACTATCATGGGGCCAGAACGGTAACCAGGGGATAAGTCCCTATGGAACTCTATCGACAGTTGCAAATGCTGCATCAGGAGGTTCAAGGTATGAATTCTCAAATACCGGAAGCACTATTAATTACGGACTCTACCAGAATGCACTCGGGAATGCTGATCTTGGATGGGAAACAACCGAATCGTGGAATACCGGATTTGAGTCAGAGATCTTAAACAGCCGAATTATGTTCGATCTTGACTTCTATTTTTCAAAAACAACCGATCAGATATTTACACGGAATATCCCTGCAATGACGGGATTTAACACCATTAAAACATCTATGGGACAGGTAAATAACACGGGTATTGAATTCAAGATAAGTACTGTGAATATCAGAAAATCCGACTGGTACTGGAACACTACTTTTACATTCTGGAAAAACAATAATAAGCTGGTTCATCTGTATGGTGATGATCTCGATGGTGACGGAAAAGAGGATGACGATATAGCAAACAGCCTCTTCATTGGTAAATCGCTTGGTGCGATTTATGGATATGACCAGGATGGAATTGTGCAGGAAAATGACACTGAATACATTGGACTGACAGGAGCTGCACCCGGTGCACCAAAGTATAAAGATCATGACGGTGTGCCCGGTATAACGGCAGCCGACAGGATAATACTGGGTTATACCAAGGAAAATTTCCGTTCAAGCCTGAGTAATTTCGCCGGATATAAAAATTTTGAACTCTATGTCATGATATCAGGAGTATTAGGGGGTAATAACCACTACCTTAAGAGTAATACCGCGGCATATCTTACATCCGGAACAGGACTATTTAATGCCAATATGACATCAAAACCATACTGGACATCCGAAAATAGAAGTAATGTCTACCCGTCAGCAATCTTTGCAGGCGACGGCAGATATCTTGCACTTCAGTCAAGAGGATTTGTAAGGATTCAGGACGTTTCATTATCATACACTTTTGAAAAGAAGCTGATTGACATCATAAAAGTTAATTCATTGAAGGCTTATATAAGTGTACAGAATATGGCCACCTTTACAAACTGGTTTGGCGGAGACCCTGAGACAGGAACTCCTGTAAGGGAAAACACCTATCCTGTACCATCCACTTTTTCGGTTGGTGTAAATGCCACTTTTTAATTACAAAAATGAAAAGAAAATGAAGAAGATATTTATTTATAATCAGATATGGATCCTGTTACTGATCTTTACAATTGCAGGATGTGAATCAGATAAAAAGTTTCTTATTGAGGAACCGGCTACATTTTATACAACTGATAATGCATTTTCAACATCGGCTCAGATAGACCAGGTACTTGTTGGTATTTATGCTCAGTTGAGGGATCTTTGGGCAAATTCAACCGAAGCCGCATGGATATTTGTTTTCCGTGGTAACGGAACCGATATGTTTGATGTCCCAAGTATAAGGAGGGGAAATACCTTTAATAATTACGGGACCATCAACCCCGACCACTCACATTTCCTGAATATCTACAGTGCCTGGTACCAGATAATAGCAAAGGCAAATCTGGCACTTTATGCTGCTGAATTGCCACAGATCTCATGGTCATCACCTGCCGAAAAATCTTATGTACTTGCTCAGGCAAGGTTTTTCAGGGCTTTTGCATACCGTAACCTTGGTGAACTCTTTGGTGGTGTGCCTATCGTAACTGAGATTTCCAAAACTGCAAAATACGATTTTGAACGTTCATCAAGAGTGGAGACTTACCAGTTTGCAATTGATGAACTTCTCGCCATCGAGAACGATCTTCCGGGAACAACTTTATCCGGAGGCCGTTTAGTCAGAGCGGCTGCTCAGCATAACATATGTGAACTATACCTGGCTCTTGGAATCCAACTGGCTGCTGAGGGTAATTCTTCAGCAGCCCAGACAGCATTCTCCAGTTCTGTCTCGTATGGTAATAAAGTGATAGACGGAGGCTTATACTCCCTGTTGAATAATCGTTTTGGCAAGAGAAAAAATGAATTGGCGATAAATATCCCTGTCTACAGGCAGGGAAGTACAAGCTCTCCTGTTGGTACACTTGAACAAATCACAAATTATTACTGGGATCTTTTCCAGGAGGGAAATGTAAACTTTCAGGACGGAAACACCGAATGTATATGGGCTTTGCAAACGGATTATGCAGCTTATAAGGCTGAAGACGGCAGAGCCAGGTTACCTTATTCCCGGACATACGGACCTGTTTTCCGTGATGGCGCAAAGGATCACCTTACCGGGACATTGGAAGATGTTGGGGGAAGAGGTATTTCACAGATCATACCGACAATGTATACCAGAGATACTGTCTATAAAGGTAAATGGGCTGTTGATATGAGAAATTCTGATGTAGTTTTCCGCAGAACTTTCATAGGTAATGTTGCAACATCACCATATTATCTTCAGACTATACCATGGGATGTGATTTATAAAGGCAGTGCGGATGAATCCACAAATAATAATAACCGCAGTCTTTGCTATCCGGTTTCGTGTAAAATAGCAACCGATAAATATACCGGACTGGATGCCGGAGAAAACAGAAGCAATCTTTTCCGCGACGATTATTTTATTCGTCTTTCGGAAACCATCCTTCTACGTGCGGAAGCAAAACAGCGTAGTGGTAACAAAAACGGCGCTGCCAGTGATATCAATCTTCTGCGAAGCCGTGCACAGTGTTCTTACCTGGTTACGGCAGCCGATATGGATGACAATTTCAATATGATCCTTGATGAACGTGCCAGAGAACTGGTTTATGAAGAGTGCCGCTGGAATACTTTGCTCAGAATGGGGGGTACAATAGCAGTTGATCGTATCGCTAAATTTGCATATTGGCCGGAAGCACAGGCTACACTGACGTTTGATTATAACCTGTGGCCTATTCCGCAAACTGTGATCGATACAAACAAGGACATTGTTCTTGAACAGAATCCTGGATGGGAATGATAAAACCCCTTTCACAAAGGCTTACATCAATTTTAATATTGTGTATTGCCGTTTGTTTTGCATGTAAACAAACAGGTATTTATGACGGATTCAGGAAAGAGGTCAGCAATGATCCGGAAGGGGATTTCCTGAATCCGCCTTCATATTCAGGCATAAGGGCTTTCTGGTGGTGGCTTAACAGCAATGTGACCGAAGATTGTATCACAAAAGATCTGGAAGCCATGAAGGCAAACGGTTACGGAGGTGCCATAATATTTGATGCCGGATCATCAAACTATACGGTTGCCCGTAAAACTGACCCGGGACCACCTTTCCTCAGTGATAAATGGATAGAATTGTATCAACATGCTGTCAGAGAGGCTGACCGTCTCGGACTGGAATTGACCATTAATGTGCAAAGTGGATGGAACCCCGGAGGTCCTTCGGTTACCCCGGAACATGCCATGAAAAGGATAACCTGGAGTGAAATGGATCTCTCCGGCCCGGGAAAAATAAATGTAACTCTCCCTGACCCACCTTCAAAATTATTCTACAGGGATATTATGGTTCAGGCCGTTAAAAGAATTCCCGGGGGAAATGATACTGCCGGAATTAAGAATCATGGTATTAAAATTCTGCAGGACAGGATTGGCTGGTCAGGAATCTACCCCTTGTATAAATTGAGAGAAGACTTTGAAGAGAAACCTGCAAATGCATTGAAATCCGGAGATATTATAGATCTGACCGGTCATTTCCGGGATGGGAAACTTATCTGGGATGCACCTCCGGGTGATTGGACGGTTATAAGATATGGTATGACCTGTACCGGAGTTAAAGTATCGACCGCAAGCGATGGATGGGATGGACTTTCCATGGATCATCTGAGCAAAAATGCATTGCTTCAGTATAATGATGACGTTATCATGAAACTGATAAATTCTGCAAAGGAAGCAGGTAATTCATTGAAATTCATTCATACCGACAGCTGGGAGATGGGTGTTGCAAACTGGACGGAGGGATTCCCTGGAAAATTCAGGGAATTACGTGGCTACGATATGTCAGATTATATGCCTGTTCTAACCAACAGAATAGTGGGCAACCGCGATATTTCAAACCGGTTTTTACATGATTTCCGCCGCACGGTAAGTGATCTTATTGCTGATGATTTCTATAAAACTTTCACGGAAATCGCTCATAAGAATGATCTTTACACTCATCCTGAATCGGGAGGACCGCATTCGGCACCTATTGATGCAATTAAAACCATGGGATATAATGATGTTCCCATGGGAGAATTCTGGGTGCGCTCAAACACTCACCGTGTATCGGATGCACAAAGGCTTTGTGTAAAGCAGAGTGCAAGCGTGGCACACATTTATGGAAAACAGTTTGTTGCAGCAGAAGGACCAACAAGTATCGGTCCACACTGGGAAAGACCTCCCGGAGATTGCAAAAATGTGATTGACAGGATATTCTGTTCGGGAGTGAACCGGATAGTATGGCATACTTTTACTGCTTCACCGGACAAATATGGAGAGCCCGGTAATGAATACTTCGCAGGTACACATTTGAACAGACATGTGACCTGGTGGAAAGAAGCCAGGTCATTTATCAGCTATATGAATAGATGTTCATTCCTCCTTTCACAGGGAAAATTTGTAGCGGATGCATTATATTATTATGGTGATGATACTCCAAATTTCATCTTTCTGAAGGATGAAGTAACTGACCTTGGTTCGGGATACGACTGGGACAAATGTAGTATTGATGTATTACTTGAACGGGTACGGATTGAAAACGGCAGAATAGTGTTGCCCGATGGTATGTCTTACTCAATACTTGTACTGCCGGATGAAAAAGCAATAAATCCTGATCTTCTGAGGAAACTGGAAAAATTTGTACGCCAGGGTCTGGTTCTTGTCGGTACAAAACCGGAAAAAGCTACCGGTCTGAGAAACTATCCCTCATCGGATGATGAAGTAAAAAAAATATCAGACAGGATTTGGGGAGATGTTAAAGCGAATCCTATAGGTGAGAAGAAATCCGGTAAGGGGAAAGTTATATGGGGTGTCTCTCCGGGTGAAGCACTGAAGTCTCTTGGTATAGGACCCGATTTCAGCTTTTCCTCAGCCTCCGATAGTGCATATCTTGAATATATTCACCGTTCCGCAAAAGACACTGAAATTTATTTTGTTGTAAACAGGCTGGCAAGACACGGCATATACGATACCAGGTACAGATATCTGACCGGCCTTCCCGACAGGTATGAAGAAGTTGTGTGCAAATTCAGGGTTACCGGAAAGGTGCCTGAACTGTGGGATCCGATGACTGGCAAAATCAAGCATCCGGCCATCTGGAAAGATGATGGGTATTACACATATGTTCCATTACATCTTAATCCTGAAGGATCCGTTTTTGTCATTTTTCCGGATCAGCCTCAGAGAAAGCATATCAACAGGATCGTTAAGGATGAACATGAGATCTTTCCCCATCCGGAAATTAAAGGTTCAAAGTACCCTGTTGTTGATTGCTTCTATACTGAAGAAAATGAAGTTGCGGGCTTTTTTCAGGCAGGAAATTACACTATCGGGTGGTCTGATGGATCTGAAGAATCATTCACATCGGAGGGATCATATAATGAAAGGGGAGTATACAATCCTTTCAGCCTGAAATTCATTAATCCATGGGGACCCTCAGATCCGGTTATCATTGATAAGTTTATATCCTGGACCGGATTTAAAGATGAGCGGATAAAATATTACAGTGGTACGGGGGAGTATTCTGCGACTTTCACCTCCAATAAGATAAATCCGGCAGATGAAAAGGTATTAATCGACCTGGGAAATGTTAAAGAAATAGCAGAGGTATATATCAATAATCAAAGTGCAGGAGTATGCTGGATCGCTCCATTCGTAACTGAGATTACAGGTTTACTGAAGGAAGGGGAAAATTTACTAACGGTAAGGATTGTAAATTCCTGGGTTAACAGGCTTATTGGAGACAGTTACCTTCCGGTTGAAAAACGTTCTGCACGGACCAATGTTCTCAAATTTGAAGGGAAAGATAAGGAACAGTATTTAAGGGTATCAGGGTTGATTGACAGTATTAAGATCATAACTTTACAGAAGAGAATTTTATAATCGTGAAGAAAATGAAAAAGCGAATGCCTTATGACATCCGCTTTTTATTTCTCCTTTTCTTTTTCTTTGGGTCTGATTGGGTTTATTTAAATACTATTCTCAGCATCTTTTCATCCTCTATTACCCTGCCGTTATTTTCGGCCGGTTTCCATGCCGGACCCTCCTTAATTATTCTGATTGCTTCGGCGGTGTATTCTTCACCGGGACTGCTGAGAACTTTTATGCTGTCGATATTGCCGGTAGTCCTTACAACGAAGCTTACAACTGCTACTGCATTCTCTCCTTCAGGAAGTGTTTCAGGTTTTCTTAAGTTTTCCTCGATATATTTTGTAAAATCAGTATTCCCGGTAACAGGCTGGGGAGCAACATATCCGGCATGTCCGGCTGATTGATGGTCTGCTGACCCATATCCTTTGGCAGAAGATTTGTTCAATGCGGCTGTTGTATCAGCAATCCTTTGAATATCAGATCCTGAAACAGGTGTCACCTGGCCGGCTCCGGATGAATCTGAAGCTGCCGTGGCAAGCATACTGTTTCCTCCGTCAATCATGGGGTCAACCATGCCTCCTGTAGCCGGATCAGGAACAATTGCCGGAAGTTCCGGCACACTCCTGATATCAGGAATACTCATCCACGCCGTGGATTCAAATTTCTGATATCCTGCAATCTGCCCGGGATCAGTAACAACATGCACAACAGCCGGAATACCACTGTTTAGAAATTTGAATGGTCTAAACTGCTTAACAGTTATTTTCTTTTCAACCACAAGATAGGCTGAAGTAGCTATTAATAAGATAATTACCGAAGCAACTATGCTGTAAATCAGCCTCTTCCTGCTTCTCATTCTTTTCTCTTCCTCTTCCTCGGCAAGATTCGTAAAGAAAGAGGTCTCTTCTTCCGGAAGTTCAGTAAATCCCTCTATGGCTGCTTCAGCATAAAGATCTTTTCTGATATTCTTCTGGAAGGTAAACTCTTCCCTCTTTGTCATTTCTCCTCTTACATAGCGCTGGAATTCAAAGAGGATACTGTTACTAATTTCAACTTCTTGTTCTTTCATTTCTCTTCAATTCAAAGCGTACAAACTAATACATACCCGGGCAAAACTTTTTTTAGCCTGCCCTGTACTATGACTTTCAGTTCTTTTTAATTAATTAAACACAGCTTCGGACTCCATACCCAAAGCTTTCATAAATTTAAATACAAATTGAAAAGGAATCTAAATTTTAATGTAATTATAGGTTTCCCGGCATACGGGAATGATGCGTTCGTCAAAATTTTTTAAGTCCTGACAAAAAAAACAGTCAATTTTCTTTCAAAAACCTGTCTATTTCTGCTGCACTTTTCCTCCCTGAAGCAATAGCATTAACCACCAGGCTTGCGCCGCTCACAGAATCTCCGGCAGCAAAAACCTTCTTAAGGTTTGTTGCATGATTATAGTTTATTTTAATGTTCTTCCTGTTATCGAGTTCTAAAGATAAATCTTTTATCAGACAATCAGTTACGGGATGTAAAAAACCCAGGGCAAGGAGGACAAGATCTGCTTCAATTACTCTTTTTGTGCCCGGAACAGATTTCATAACATATTTACCGTTAAGAATTTGCCAGTCCACATTTTCAACCTCAGCTCCTCTGGTTATACTTCCATCACCCACAAATCTAAGGGTAAAAATTCCCCATAATCTTTCACAGCCTTCTTCGTGGGATGTGGATGTTTTCAAAACCTTACTGAAATATGGCCAGGGATTATCAGGTGTTCTTTCGGGAGGTGGTTCCGGCAGTATCTCAATCTGTGTTACACCAGCCGCTCTCTGACGGATTGCTGTCCCCACACAGTCTGATCCCGTATCTCCGCCTCCTATTACAAGTACCTTCCTGCCTTCAGCAGTGATATCACTGCTTACGGAAGGTAAAAGGCCTGAATTCACTCTGTTCTGTGCCGAAAGAAAATCCATGGCAAAGTGAATACCTGAAAACTCACGTCCTTCAACATTCAGATCACGGGGCTGTCCTGATCCTATCGCCAGGCAGACTGCATCATTCTTTTCAATTATTTCATTTAAAGGAATATCTTTTCCTATATATATTCCGGTCCTGATGTCAAGGCCTTCACGGATCATCAGATCCAGCCTCCTGTCAATCAACGTCTTGCTCAACTTAAAGTCGGGTATTCCAAACCTTAACAGTCCACCGGCTTTTTCATCTTTTTCAAACAGTATTACATTATGACCAGCCTTATTAAGCAGATCGGCAGTTGCAAGTCCTGCAGGACCACTTCCAATAACCGCGACCCTTTTTCCTGTCCTTATCTTTGGCGGTGAAGGCCTTATATACCCTTCTGCAAAAGCCTTTTCGGTTATGGCAACTTCATTTTCACGTATGGTCACCGGTTCCTTATTTATATTCAGAACACAGGCATGTTCGCACCCGGCCGGACAAATTCTCCCGGTAAATTCCGGAAAATTGTTTGTGGCATTAAGTCTTTCATAAGCACCTTTCCAGTCACCCCTGTACAGTAGATCGTTCCATTCGGGTATTAGATTATCAACGGGACAACCCCAATGACAGAATGGTATTCCGCAATCCATACACCTTGAGGCCTGAAGCATCCTGTCTTCGCTGTTAAGAGTCTGTTCCACTTCGCTGAAATCATATATCCTTTCATGAAGCGGCCTGTTCCCTGCTTCCTTTCTTTTTATCTTTAAAAATCCTGTTATATCTCCCATCGGAAAAATTAATTTAAGAAACTTTAATGTCCGGAACCTAACTCTACATCCATTTCAACACCTGCGATCTTCTTTTTAAGCTCCTCAAGCTTTTGTTCCTCAAGGACCCTCTTGTAATCATAAGGAATGACCTTAATGAACACAGGCATATATCTGGCAGGATTTTCAAGGATCATTGCTGCTTTTTTACTTCCGGTGAATTGATGATGAAGTCTGATAAGCTCCTTAAGTTCCTTTAAATCACCTGATTCTTCAACGAGCGATAATTCAACCATACCCATGTTGCAGAAATAATCGAAATTTCCCGATTCATTAAATACATATGCTATACCGCCGCTCATACCGGCCGCAAAATTACTACCCGTTTTACCCAGTACCACAACCCTTCCTCCTGTCATATATTCGCAGCAATGGTTTCCGACTCCTTCAACAACAGCAATTGCACCACTGTTTCTCACTCCGAATCTCTCTCCGGCAACTCCCGATATGTATATTTCTCCCCGGGTTGCCCCATATAATACCGTGTTTCCGATGATTATGTTTTCAGAGGCCTCGAACGGTGAACCGGGAGGAGGAACAACAATTATTCTTCCACCTGATAAACCTTTGCCAAGATAATCGTTGGCATCTCCCTCAAGATGAAGTTCTATTCCGGGTGCAAGAAATGCTCCGAAACTCTGTCCGGCTGATCCCGAGAACCTGCAAATGATCGTTCTGTCGGGAAGTCCGGCGGAACCATATAGTTTTGTTATCCTGCCCGATAGCATTGCACCTGTTGTTCTGTCGGTATTCCTGATACTCCATTCAATTCTTACGGGCTCTTTCTGATGAATTGCTCTTTCTGCTTCTTTAATGATCTCAATATCCAGTATGTTGTCAAGCTTGTTGTTTTGTTTTTCAATACAATAGATGGCATTTACGTCCGATCCGGCCGGCATGGTAAGCATTCCGCTAAGATCAAGCTTAATTGTTTTCCAGTTATCCACAGAATGATTTCTTTCCAGAAGATCAATTCTACCGACAATATCATCAAACTTTCTGAAACCGATTTCTGCAAGATATTCCCGAACATCTTCCGCAAGGAATCTGAAAAAATTAACAAGGTAACAGGCTTTTCCGGCGAACCTTTTTCTAAGTTCGGGGTTCTGGGTGGCAACACCGGCCGGACAGGTATTCAGATGGCATTTTCGCATCATGACGCAGCCCAGAACCACCAGCGCACTTGTTGAAAATCCGAATTCCTCGGCACCCATAAGTGCGGCCATGATAATATCCCTGGCCGTTTTAAGCTGTCCGTCAGCCTGAAGCATAACTTTGCGGCGCAGATTATTCATCACAAGAGTTTGTTGTGTTTCAACCAATCCGGGTTCCAGAGGCAGTCCTGCATGTTGTATTGACGATGCGGGGCTTGCACCCGTTCCGCCTTCGAATCCGCTTATTGTAATAAGATCGGCACCCGCTTTGGTAACACCGGCAGCAATCGTTCCGACACCTGCTTCAGAGACAAGTTTGACACTGACCTTCGCCTCGGGATTCACATTTTTAAGGTCAAAAATGAGCTGTGCAAGATCTTCAATCGAATAAATGTCATGATGAGGTGGAGGAGAAATAAGTGTTATTCCCGGGATCGAATACCTGGTTTTGGCAATAACCTTATCAATCTTGTGTCCCGGCAGCTGGCCTCCTTCTCCCGGCTTTGCACCCTGTGCAATCTTTATCTGGATTTCATCGGCATTCACGAGATACTCAGCCGTGACACCAAAACGTCCGCTGGCGACCTGTTTGATGGCGCTTCTTGTACTTGAACCGTCCTCCATTGGTCTGAACCGGTCGGGATCTTCTCCTCCTTCACCCGTATTGCTTCTTCCACCGATTCGGTTCATGGCAAGAGCCAGTGTCTGATGGGCTTCAAGGCTGATAGCTCCGTATGACATTGCACCGGTGACAAAGCGTTTCATAATGTTCTCTGCAGGTTCAACCTCATCCAGAGGAATGGGATTCTTTTTCCATTGAAGCAGGCCTCTTAGAAATCCGGGCTTCGCGGTATTGGCATCTGCTATCCGGCTGTATTCCCTGAAAATTTTACGGTCTCCGTTTCTTGTGCTCCATTGCAGAAGGGATATCGTTTCAGGGTTCCAGCCGTGATGCTCACCGTGTTTTCTCCATGAATATACCCCTTCAATAAGCAAATGTGAATCCTTTTCATCCGAAAATGCTTTTCTGTGAGGGATAAGAACTTCCCATGCAATCTCGTTCATCCCGATTCCCCCGATTCTTGAAGTTGTGCCGGCGAAATATTTATCAATAATATCCTTATGTATCCCTACTGCCTCAAATATCTGTGATGACCGGTAACTTCGGAGTGTGCTGATACCCATCTTTGACATTATCTTTAGTAATCCCTTGTTGATGGAGTTTATATAATTCGATTCGGCTTTCTGATAATCAAGCTGGATAGCCTTATCTTTTACCAGTTTTTCGATTATGGCAAAGCTCATATAGGGATTGATGATGCTTGCTCCGTAACCGAATAATAGTGCAAAATGCATTACTTCACGGGGTTCGGCACTTTCAACAACAATATCTATCTGCATTCTCTTGCGTTTCTCAATAAGATAATGGTGTACTGCCGAAACGGCCATGAGCGATGGTATGGGTGCAATATTTTTCTCTATACCCCTGTCGGATAATATTATGTAATTTTTACCCTCATCAACAGCTTTTTCTGCATCATGGCAAAGTATTTCGAGAGCTTTTTCCAATCCCTTAGCTCCCCCTGAAACATCAAAATGCATATACAGATTTGCTGCCGAGAAACCTTTATAGCGCAGGTTCTTCACAACCTGAAAATATGTATTGGATATAACCGGATTTCTGAACCTGACCATTTTAACCTTGTCGGGAGATTCATCAAGAAGGTTTTGCTGGAGCGATCCCAGATAGCCTGAAAGAGTCATTACCAACTCTTCCCTTATCGGATCAACCGGAGGATTAGTTACCTGGGCAAAGAGCTGTTTGAAATAATTGAATAATCTGCAGGGTTTTTCAGAAAGGACCACCAGGGGTATGTCGTTTCCCATTGATCCGATCGGTTCCTTGCCCGTGGCTGCCATCTCTTTTATGATCTTTTCAATATCTTCAACCGAATAATTAAAGGCGGTTGAATATTTAATGTAATCGGAACCCAGATCAGGGGATATAATATGTCCGGTTTCTATCTCTTCGAGAGTCACCATGTTTTCGTCTATCCATTTACCGTATGGGAATTCACCCGCGAGTTTCGATTTTAGTTCATTATCATAATATGTCTTTCCTTCAAGTGTATCGACAAGAAGCATTTTTCCGGGTTTCAGGCGTCCCTTTTCAATTATTTCATCCGGTGGAAACGTTAACACTCCGGCTTCTGAACCCATCACTATCAGGTCGTTTGAAGTGATAATATATCTCGAGGGACGGAGTCCGTTCCTGTCGAGCATTCCTCCTATATATCTTCCGTCGGAGAAGATCAGAGATGCCGGTCCATCCCATGGTTCCATGAAAGTGGAGTGATAATGGTAAAAAGCTCTGAGCTCTGTGCTGATCGGGTTCTTTGTATTTATCGATTCCGGAATAAGTATTGACATGGCATAAGGCAAAGATTTTCCGCTCATTATAAGGAATTCGAGTACATTATCGAGTGATGCGGAATCACTTTTGTCAGGTTCAATTACAGGGTAGATCCTTGAAAGATCCCCAAGTTTGTCCGACCTGAGAATAGATTCCCTTGCTTCCATCCACAGGCGGTTTCCTTTTATTGTGTTGATTTCACCGTTATGGCCCAGCATACGGAAAGGCTGGGCAAGATCCCAGCTTGGGAAGGTGTTTGTGCTGAACCTTGAGTGTACGAGTGCGATGGCACTCTGTAATCTTTTATCGTTTAGATCGCAAAAGTACTCCCCCAGCTGCATCGATGTAAGCATTCCCTTATAAACAAGCACTTTGGCAGAGAGACTGGGTATATAGAAAAACCTTTTCTGATTGATATCAGACTCCCTGACGGCCCGCTCGGTCCTTTTCCTGATAATATATAATCTGCGCTCAAGTTCATCCTGCTGAATGTCTGCCTCAAGAAGGATCTGCTTAATAAAAGGTTCCGAAGCCAGGGATATCTCACCCAGTACAGTGTTATTCACCGGAACATCCCTGAAGCCTATCAGATCAACGCCTTCTTCCTTAATAATATCAAGCAGTATCTTTTCACAGGCGAAGGCATCATCCTTATCGCGTGGCAGAAACAGCAAGCCTGTTCCGAATTGTCCCTCGGGTGGGAGTTCATAGCCCTGAATAAGGTAAAAGTCGCGGGGTATCTGTATGAGCACACCGGCGCCATCGCCCGTTTTACTATCGGCTCCTTCAGCGCCCCTGTGAGTCATGTTTTTCAATATATCAAGACCCTGTCCGATTATGGAATGTGATTTCCTTCCTTTCAGATGGGCAACAAAGCCTATACCACAACTGTCATGTTCATATTCACTGCTGTAAAGACCGGTTTCCCGGAATTGTCCTGTTCTTTTCATCTTTCCGTTTTTAATACCATCAAAAAAACCGTTCTCTTATTTCAGGAGAACGGTTCTGCCTTAATCAAAAACCAATTCACCATCCTCAGTATTCACACGAATTCCTGTGCCTGGCATTTACCATCAATATTATGGATTTAATCCTGTTCATTTTTAAATATTGATGCAAATATAATAGAAAAGCTTTATAATATTATTAAAATATCAAAATTAAATTAATAAATATCTGTAAAAGGCTGAAAATAATGAATACATTATAAATATAATTACCGGTTTCAGAATATCAATTACTCCATAAATATTCTTTTCAGCTTCTTTTTTTTGATTAATTTAACACATAAATATGAGGATATGGAACAGCCCGGTAATCTTACATTGATAATTTTCGGTGCATCAGGAGATCTGACTTTCCGCAAACTGATACCCGCTCTGTATTCACTTAAGGTTCAGAAACTGTTACCTGCTGGTTTTTCTATACTTGGAACAGGGAGAACACAATTTACTGATGATGAATTCAGAGGAAAGATGAAAGCGGGTATTCTTACCCACCCGAAAACTAAAAATCCTGATCTTCATCAGGTTGATGGTTTTACAAATCAGATTTTTTATCTTCCGATGGATAGTTTTGACCCTGGTCAGTTTGGAGATTTGAAGGAGAAGCTGGATAATATTAATTCATCATCTGATGCAGGAAACAATTATATTATTTATATGGCCACTCCTCCGTCAATGTATGAGGTGATCTCTTATAATCTTGCAAAAAATGGTCTTGCAGATAAATCGGGCGGGGTCAGGAGGTTCATTTTCGAAAAACCCTTCGGATATGATCTTTCATCGGCCAGAGATCTTAACAGTAAACTGCATGAAATAATTTATGAGGATCAGATTTACCGGATTGACCATTATCTGGGAAAGGAAACAGTACAGAACTTACTTGTTACACGGTTTGCCAACGGAATATTTGAGCCTCTCTGGAACAGAAATTATATTCACCATGTTGAAATTACATCGGCAGAGAGTATCGGTGTTGAACAAAGAGGTGGCTATTATGATTCGGCCGGAGCTCTCAGAGATATGTTGCAAAACCATCTCCTTCAGATGGTCGGACTTACCGCTATGGAACCACCTTCATCGATGAATGCGGATTCAATAAGAAATGAGATACTTAAGGTTTTTCAGTCGTTTCAGCCCCTGAAGGAAACAGATGTAACGTCCAATGTAATAAGGGGACAATATACCTCATCAGAGATCAGGGGTGAATTTGTGCCCGGGTACAGGTCGGAGAAGGGTGTATCTCCTGATTCACGGACAGAAACATTTGTCGCCATGAAATTCTTTATTGATAACTGGCGATGGGGAGGAGTACCATTTTATATCAGGACAGGTAAACGATTGCCCACAAGAGTGACGGAAATAGTAATTCATTTTAAAAAGACACCTCATCATCTGTTTAAGAGAAGCGACGGAATATCGACTTCCAACCAGCTCATATTGCGTATTCAGCCCGATGAAGGTGTCCTTCTGAAATTTGATATGAAAGAACCCGGATCGGGATTTAAATTGAAGAATGTAAATATGGATTTCCATTACACCAGTCTTGCAAATGTCAGAATGCCGTCAGCATACGAGAGACTTCTCCATGACGTAATGACCGGTGATCAAACTCTTTTTTCACGGGATGATGAGGTTGAAACTGCCTGGTTGTTTCTTGAACCCGTGTTGAAGGCATGGAAAGTAAACCAGGAAATCCCGTTATACGGATATCCTGCAGGAACATGGGGACCCTCTGAGTCAAAAAAGCTTATTGAAGGATGTGGTATGGAATGGCGATGCCCATGCAGGGAAGTGGCGGAGAAAGGGGAATTCTGTGAGCTTTAGAATGCCTGAAGTGCCTGGAATGCCTGAATAGGTTGGTATTTTTGGAATGTATTGATTAATAATGTAATAAGGATTTTAATTGGAAAGGCCATATAAAATATTTCAGTCAGCTCAGGAGCTTGCAGAAGCTTTTGCACTGGAACTTGTTGCAGGAATCAATGTTGCAGTTGAGAATATCTCACCATTCACAATTGTACTTTCCGGAGGAAGCACTCCGGCTCTTCTTTATTCAGTACTTGCTGAAAAGTATGGCAGGAAAACCGACTGGCGGACAGTTCATTTTTTCTGGGGAGATGAACGCTGTGTCCCTCCCCGTCATCCTGAAAGCAATTATGGTCTGGCCAGCAGATTATTACTGGACATACTGGATGTTCCACCCCGGAATATTCACAGGATAAGGGGTGAAGATATACCTGAAAAAGAGGCTGTCAGATATTCGGATGAGATACTTGCAAATACACGAAATCTTAACGGGATCCCTGTTTTTGATCATGTGATCCTTGGCATGGGAGAAGATGGACATACTGTTTCAATATTTCCCGGGAACAATGAACTGCTTACCATGGATAAGATTTGTGATGTTGCGGTTCATCCTTCATCAGGACAAAAGCGGATAACGATTACAGGAAAAGTTATCAACAATTCTGATAATGTTTCTTTTCTTGTTACCGGTCATTCAAAAGCCACTGCCGTTGAACAGATTCTTAAGAAAAAAATTGATTTTCCGGCATATGCCATCATCCCTGTGCATGGGAACCTGACCTGGTTTCTTGATAAAGATGCTGCGGAATTCATTCGTTGAAATATTGTTGTTCAAAACTTGTAGAGGATGTTTGTTATTGATTTTTTATATTGAACAGTTTGTTGAATAAAAATTATTTTATCATGTCACACGAAAAATCAAAACAGCAGGCAAACGTTAAAAAGAAAGCTACAAAGACATTAAAGGAAAAGCGTGTAGCAAAGAAAACCAAGAAAGCCGGAGCAAAAAAATAAATATCGTTAACAGGCTGGCTTTAAATTATTTGCCTGAGGGTCTCGATTGTCCCTCAGGTTAGGATAAAAAAAAAGGCTGCCATGGCAGCCTGTTTTTTAACCATTCGATCTTTTATTGAACTCTCTTTACATTAACCGCGTTGATTCCTTTTTTGCCTTCAGCAAGCTCAAATGTAACTTCATCATTTTCCTTTATCTTATCTACCAGACCTGAAGCGTGTACAAAGTATTCATTATCAGAATCAGCATCTTTGATGAATCCGAATCCTTTTGATACATTAAAAAATTTAACCGTTCCTTTGTTCATTGTAATCGTGTTTTAAAATTAAGGCCGCTAAATTACATATTTTTTTTATATATTATTTCTTATTCATGTTAATTTAATAACATTGCAGAAAATTATAATAGCGGCTGTTTGATAAACCTGAACCTGGCTAACTGACAGATAATGAGAAAATGGCGTATTGAGGATTCTGCTGAATTATATAATATAAAAGGTTGGGGAGTTGATTATTTCTCCATAAATGATGAAGGGAATGTTGTTGTAACCCCCCAGAAAAGCGGATTCAGCGTTGATCTGAAGGAACTTATCGACGAACTGATGCTGAGGGATGTTTCAACACCTATTCTTGTCAGGTTTCCAGACATACTTGATGACCGTATTATAAGTATATCCGATTGTTTCAGGAAAGCGTCGGATGAGTATGAATATAAAGCTCAGAACTTCATAATATACCCCATCAAGGTAAATCAGATGAGGCCGGTTGTAGAAGAGATAGTAAGTCATGGCAAGAAATTCAACATTGGTCTGGAAGCCGGATCGAAACCGGAACTTCATGCAGTAATTGCGATAAATACAGATCCTGAATCACTTATAATATGTAACGGATATAAGGATGAAGATTATATTGAGCTCGCACTTCTGGCTCAGAAGATGGGAAAGAGGATTTTTATTGTTGTTGAGAAGCTGAATGAACTTAAACTTATTACAACAATTGCCAAAAGGTTAAAAGTAAAGCCAAATATCGGTATCAGGATAAAGCTGGCAAGCATCGGAAGTGGTAAATGGGAGGAATCAGGTGGCGATATAAGTAAATTCGGTCTGACATCAAGTGAATTGCTTGAAGCCATCGATTTTATTGAAAAGAATAAGATGAAAAGCTGTGTTCGTCTTATTCATTTTCATATAGGAAGCCAGGTTACCAAGATCAGAAGGATCAAAACTGCATTACGTGAAGCATCACAATTCTATGTACAACTGCGCAAACTCGGGCTTAATGTGGAATTTGTCGACATAGGAGGCGGACTGGGAGTGGATTATGACGGTACCGGATCCTCAAACAGTGAAAGCAGTATCAACTATACCCTGCAGGAATATGTAAATGATTCCGTGAGCACATTTGTTGATGCAAGCAATAAGAACAATATTCCGCACCCAAATGTGATCACTGAGTCGGGCCGGTCACTTACAGCACATCATTCTGTTCTTGTGTTTGAAGTACTTGAAACAGCAACATTACCTGAATGGGATGTGGAAGAGGAAATTAGCGAAAATGATCATGAACTGGTAAAAGAGATTTATGATCTCTGGGATAATTTCAGTCAGCAGCGTATGCTTGAAACATGGCACGATGCACAACAGATCAGAGAAGAGGCACTCGACCGGTTCAGCCTCGGCATCATTGACCTTAAAACAAGGGCTCAGATTGAACGTCTTTTCTGGTCAATAGCCCGGAGAGTCTACCAGACTGCCGGCAAAGTAAAACACGTTCCGGAAGAACTCAGACAGATCTCCAGGATACTGTCAGACAAATATTTTTGTAATTTTTCACTCTTCCAGTCACTTCCCGATGCATGGGCAATAGATCAGATATTTCCTATAATGCCCATTCACAGGCTTAACGAACAACCCACAGCAGCGGCCACCATCCAGGATATGACCTGTGATTCCGACGGTAAGATCGACAATTTCATTGCTACCCGGAATAATTCACATTTTCTGCCTGTTCATCAGCTTAAACCCCGGGAGCCTTATTATCTGGGTGTCTTCCTCGTGGGAGCTTACCAGGAGATTCTGGGAGACCTCCATAACCTTTTCGGTGATACAAATGCAGTACATGTGTCCGTAGATGAGGAAGGTCACAAGATCGATCAGGTGATTGACGGGGAAACAATAGCTGAAGTCCTTGATTATGTGCAGTATAATCCGAAAAAAATGGTCAGGACCGTTGAATCGTGGGTTACATCATCAGTTAAAAGCGGAATAATTACACTGGAGGAAGGAAGAGAATTCCTTTCAAACTACAGATCGGGGCTCTATGGTTATACATACCTTGAATAATCTTTTACTGATAATTATTCCGGGATTTTGTGCTGTAATTTAAATTTTTCCTAAATTGTCGGGCTTAACTATAAACTTAAAATTAAAAACTATGAGTAATTCTACATTTGATTTCAATGCACTCGTTAAGGAATCGAAGGATGTCCTGAAAGATCCTAAAGTATATTTCTCGGCAATGAAGACAACGGGAGGTATTGCAGAACCGGTGATCAAGGCAGTGATATATGGTGTCCTGGCAGGAATAATAGCTTTCATCTGGAGCCTTCTGAAGATCGGATCTGTCTCATCGGGTATGCTGGGAGGAGCTATCGGTTTAATGGCCATTATCTGGTATATAGTGGCTGCAATAATTGGATTATTCATTGGTGCAGTCATTATTCTGGTTATTTCTGCTATTTGTAAGGGTACAACCGACTTTGAATCAAATATCAGGGTTACAGCAGCACTGATGGTAATGATGCCCATATCGGCTCTTCTGGGAGTTTTTATGGGAATAAGCATTACCCTGGGTTCAATTATCAGCCTTGCAGTCTCCCTGTATGGCCTGTATCTTCTGTTTCACGCCCTGACTCAGACATTAAAAGCCGATACCGGAACATCAAAAATTGTCGTGATAATACTTGCAGCTTTGCTTGTGTTGTTCTCTGTTATAGGTATCGGGGCAAAGAAAAAAGCAAGTAAATTCATGGAGGATTTCAATCAAAAAGACCTGAAAGAACTCATCCAGGATGCCCGGAATAATTAACTTTATTAATATATCATTATGCGTGAAGGGGTTGTTTTGGCAACCCCTTTAGTCCGGTTAAACTCTTATTAATTTGTTTTGGATAATATTAAATGAAGCAGGATTGGTTAAACGTTTATTGCTTTCAGCCGGATTATGAAAAAATGGTTGCTCTCCAGAAATATATATGTTGTACTTGCATACAGGATACTTCTGATCCTGATTCTCTTCTCTCTGAGCAGAGTGGGATTTTATGTTTTTAACCATAAGATGTTCCCCGGGGTCACTCCGGTAGAGTTCTTAAATATATTGAGGGGCGGATTGTTGTTCGACATTTCGGCAACAGTCTATATAAACATGATCTTTATATTTCTGCAGATACTGCCGTTCGATTTCAGGTATGACAGGATCTTTCAGAAATCATTAAGTTATCTCTTCTTTATTACCAACGGGATTGCTTTTGCTGCAAACTCTGCCGATTTTGTTTACTACAGGTTCATATTAAAAAGAGCAACAGCTGATGTTTTTGGAACATTCGAAGGTGAACCGAATGTAGTGAAAATGTTTTTTAAATTCATTTTTGATTACTGGCCTGCAACCCTGTTCTGTATTTTCATCTGGTTTCTGATGGTATACCTGTATAATAAGGTAAAGCCGGTTAAGCCTCAACCTGCCAACAGATTTGCATATATTATTACAAATATCCTTATTATACCAATTGCTGGCGGCCTTATGATCGGCGGAGCCCGTGGAAGCCTGAATGAATCCACAAGACCAATATCAATCAGCAATGCCGCACGCTATGTGAACGATCCTAAAGATGTGGCTCTTGTCCTGAATACACCTTTCAGTATCTTCAGGACATCGGCAAAGAAACCACTTGAGAAAAAGAATTTTTTTGATGAGGAAACGCTTAAGGAGATTTACGATCCTTATTATGTGCCTTCGGAAAGAGTGCCAATGACAGGAGATAATGTGGTTGTGATTATTCTTGAGAGTTTCGGACGTGAATATATAGGCTCTCTGAACAGAGATCTTGACGGAGGCACCTATACGGGCTATACGCCCTTTCTTGACTCATTGATCAGTGTGAGCCTTACTTTCGATGTGTCACTTGCAAACGGGAAAAAATCCATCGATGCAATACCGTCCATACTTGCATCAATACCATCACTCGAAACACCATATACCATCTCCCATTATGCAAACAACCAGATAGAGGGTCTTGCTTCACACCTGAAAAAGAAGGGATATTATACAACATTCTTTCACGGTGCCCTCAGCGGGTCAATGGGATTCGATTCCTTTGCACGAATTTCGGGTTTTGAAGATTATGTAAGCTATGAACAATACCCTTATACCGGTGATACCGACGGTATGTGGGGAATATGGGATGAGCCGTTCTTCAGGTTCTTTGCCGAAAGAATGGCAAAATTTCCCCAGCCCTTTCTAGCATCGATATTTTCTCTTTCATCTCACCACCCATTCATAGTTCCCGAACAATACAAAGGCAGATTTAAAAAAGGTCCCGTGCCCATAGCTGAACTGATCGGATATACCGATTTTGCACTCAGAGAATTCTTCAGAAAGATATCCGATCAGCCTTTTTTCAAAAATACTCTCTTTGTAATAACTGCTGATCATACAAATGAATCTATCCATAAGGAATTCCAGAACAGTTTCGGTTTTTATTCAGTTCCGGTAATTCTATATAAACCCGATAGCGATCTTAAAGGAATGAAAAACAGAATTGCCCAACAGATCGATATTATGCCGACAATTCTCAACTATCTCAATTATGACGAGGAATTCATCGCTTTCGGAAATGACCTGTTTGATGATTCATACGAATCTTTTGCATTCAATACAAATGGCAGTACATATCATCTGTTTATGAAAGATCATATTCTAATAATGATCGATTATAAACCTGTGGGATTATTTAATTTCAGGACTGATAAATTTCTTGAATCTAATGTTATGGATTTTGAACCGGAACTGCTTTCGATAATGGTAAACAAGCTGAAGGCAATCATACAGACATATAACAGCAGGCTTATCGATAATAATATGGTGGTAAGAAAACAGAAGTGATTAGCTGTTAATTTTCTTTTATATGACTATCGGTAATCATGAATAAATCAGCTGTTACATAAGTATATTACTCCCGCCCATTCTTCCCCCTATATTTTTTCCAGATTTATTTTAATATTGTAAGTTCTGTATAAACCGGGCACTCTCCTTGAAAGTTGCCGGATCCATCTCCACAAAGATGTTTTTCACTCCACCCTTACCTGCGGCATTAAAGAATTCTTTCCAGTCAACGATTCCTTTTCCGAGCGGAACACTTTTTTGTTCAAG